>FZLS01000170.1 GCA_900197625.1 Rhodobacteraceae bacterium Water-Bin34
TTGCTTTCATTTTTTCTGAAAGCGGTTGCAAATTTACGCTTCTTTTAGATTTCTGCAAGGATTTAAAACTTTTTTTTTAAATCTTTTTAAAAACGCTAATTGTTGCGTTGAATGCGGCTGCAAATATAGACCTCTTATTGATCCTAACAACTATTTTTAGAATTAAATTTTATAGGTATTCAAAATAGTTTTTTAGATAGGATGTAACTGATTGAAAATTAGTACAGTAGATGGGTTACTTTCTTGTGCTTTTTTGATGGTCAATTTTTCTATCAACCCCAGAACGAACCAAGATGTCCTCAATCCAAAGATCTTCTTTTACATGTTGCGGGTCAAATTCTGCCTTTAAATCAATATCAAATAGCTTCGCAGTGAGTTGGTAAACCATCGCCCGCCATCCATTTCGGTAGGTCTTAATAAGCGAATGAGTAGTGATATCCGTTTCCCTATGAATAAGTTTAACCAAAATCTGACCCTCACTACGTGTTAATTTTTTGAGTTCTTCTGAAAATTCACCCTCTATATATTTTTCTATCATTTTGGTGTACCTCTTTTTTTTGCGCTTCCCTTTAATGAGATCTAATCGTGCCTTGAGTGTTGTAAACCGATCAGAGGCTAAGGTTGCGTACGGGTATACCTTTAATGTTCGGCGTTTTAAAATTGCATATTCTCGCATCTCTTCATACGAATTGAGCTTGATTGGCCTGTACACAACTACCTCATCCAAACCAATAAATGGCTGTGGCGTATTGGTTCCTGGTAATATAACCATCATTTCATCTTCTTGTTGTGACCAACAAGACAGTGAAAACAACAATATGAGTAGATTAAAATATTTCACTTTCCAAAAATAAAAAATGCATTCATACTTCTATCGAATGTTGTATTTTTGTTGAAAACACATTAATTATGAAGAAATCATCTTTGCTCAATAAAAAATCCATGAGCTTTTTAGAGAATTACCTCAATAACCCGTCCCCTACTGGCTATGAATGGGAAGGACAAAAGATATGGATGAATTATTTGAAGCCATATGTAGATTCCTTTATAACGGACACCTATGGTACCGCTGTGGGCGTCATTAATCCTGATGCTCCTTTTAAGGTTGTCATCGAAGCACATTCTGATGAGATTTCATGGTACGTTAACTATATTACTGAAAATGGACTCATTCATGTGATTCGCAATGGTGGTTCTGATCACATGATTGCTCCGTCCAAATGGGTAGACATTCACACAAAGAAAGGCGTTGTTAAAGGAGTATTTGGCTGGCCTGCCATTCACACCCGTATGGCTGGTAAAGAAGAGACTCCTAAACTTGAAAACATTACCATTGATGTGGGCGCCAAAGACAAGAAGGAAGTTGAAAAAATGGGCGTTCATGTGGGTTGTTTGATGACCCATCCAGACGCATATCACGTTTTAAACAATGATAAGTTTGTCTGTCGCGCTCTAGATAATCGAATTGGTGGATTTATGATCGCAGAAGTAGGGCGACTCCTCCATGAAAACAAAGTCAAGCTTCCATTTGGCTTATATATTACAAACTCAGTCCAAGAGGAGATCGGATTGCGTGGTGCAGAAATGATTACGCAGCGAATCAAACCAAATGTGGCGATTGTTACCGACGTATGTCATGACACCTCTACTCCAATGATCGACAAAAAGAAACAAGGGGACAATGCTCTCGGCTTAGGTCCAGTGATTTCATATGCGCCTGCAATTCAACAAAAACTTCGCGATCTTATCATAGATACTGCTGAAAAGAATGAGATTCCATTCCAAAGACATGCTTCTTCACGCTATACAGGGACAGACACAGATGCCTTTGCCTACAGCAATGGTGGAGTTCCTTCTGCTTTGATCTCATTACCTTTACGCTATATGCATACCACTGTTGAAACCGTACATAAAAAGGACGTAGAAAACGTTATCCGTTTGATTTACGAAAGTGTTCAAATGATTAAAAACGGAGAAACGTTTAGTTATTTTGACGCTTAATCTCTTCAACCACTTCAGGGTTTAATAAGGTAGAAACATCACCCAATTGATCGTATTCACCTGCTGCTAGCTTACGCAGTATGCGACGCATGATTTTACCACTTCGTGTTTTAGGAAGTCCACTGACTACTTGGATGCGATCTGGTTTAGCGATTGGCCCTATGGTTTTTGACACAAGAGCGCATAACTCATTTTTTAATATTACAATGTCATCTGCTGTGGTGCGAGCAATGACAAATGCCTGTAATGCATTCCCTTTAACATCGTGTGGAAAGCCAACAACTGCACTTTCTACAACATTAGGGTGTTCGTTAAGTGCGTTTTCAATAGGTGCCGTTCCTAAGTTATGGCCAGATACGATCACCACATCATCAATACGTCCAGTGATGCGATAGTTCCCTTCTGCATCTCTAAGGGCACCATCACCAGGAAAGAAATAACCAGGATATGCGCTGAAATAGACTTGTCTGTAGCGCTCATGGTCACCATAAATTGTTCTTGCAATGGATGGCCAAGGTTGTTTGATCGCTAAGATCCCCTCATTTTCCCCTTCAAGTTCATTGCCTTCATTGTCCAGCAAAGCTGCTTGAATGCCTGGCATGGGAAGTGTGGCATAGGTTGGCTTCTGTGGAGTCACTCCAGCTAGGGAGCTAATTAAGATTCCACCTGTTTCTGTTTGCCACCAGGTATCTACTATGGGACATTTATGCTTACCAATGTTTTTATCGTACCAGTGCCACGCTTCATCGTTTATGGGTTCACCAACTGAACCAAGCACCTTAAGTGACGATAAATCATGCTTTTCAACCAAGGAAGTTGGATGTTTTTGCAGGGCACGAATAGCTGTTGGAGCAGTATAAAATTGATTAACCTTGTGTTTGGCACAAACCTCCCAAAAACGATCATAATCTGGATACGAAGGGACGCCTTCAAACATCAGAGAGGTTGCGCCATTCGCTAGCGGTCCATAAATAATATAAGAATGACCAGTAATCCAACCAATATCTGCCGTACACCAATAAACATCATTGTCAGTATATTGAAATACATTTTTAAATGTGTAGGCCGTATAAACCATATACCCTCCACAGGTGTGTACCAATCCTTTGGGTTTTCCTGTAGAACCAGAAGTGTAAAGAACAAATAAAGGGTCTTCACTATCCATTTCCGTTGCTGGGCAATCACTTCCAACCTTCTCAATTTCTTCGTGCCACCATTTGTCAATCGGATTCCATGCAACATTTTGGTTTGTTCGTTGAAATACGATACAACAGTTAACAGATGGGCAAGACAGCAATGCTTCATCAGCAATTTCCTTAAGGGCTATTGTTTTTGCTCCGCGATATCCTCCGTCAGATGTTAAAAGCATGTTGCAGGACGCGTCGTTCATGCGAGCCGACAAAGCTTTCACCGAAAAACCTGCAAATACTACCGAATGAATTGCTCCTATGCGAGCACAGGCAAGTACTGAGATAGCCAATTCAGGAACCATTGGCATGTAAATACAAATGCGGTCTCCTTTTTTTGCACCGTTAGCTTTAAGCATGTTTGCTGTTTGACAAACACGCTGATGGAGTTCTTTATAACTAATATACTGCGAGGGCTCATCAGGATTGTTCGGCTCAAACAATATTGCTGTTTTATCGGGCTGAGTGCTGAGATGTCGATCTAGGCAGTTTTCAGTGATATTCAGCTTCCCTTCTAAAAACCATTTAACCTCAGGCTTTAAAAAGTCGTAGTCAAGCACCTTTGTCCAAGGTTTCTTCCATTGAAATTGTTGGGCGATTTTGCCCCAAAATTCTTCAGGTTTTTTTTGAGCTATAGCAGAAGCGTCTTTGAATTCAGTTAAAGAAGTGGACATATTTTTTTTAAATTCCTAAATTACATAATTAATATCAGATGTCACAAAAACACAATGACAACTCCAATCCCAATAAGCAAGATGCCAAAAAACTGGTTTACTCTTTTTTCATAGCGATTAACTATAATCATAAACTGCCGACGAGAAACAAATATCGCTACCAAAGAAAACCATATGATCGTTGAAATCACCAAGATTATACTAATTAAAGTCAGTGTTTCTGATGAAACCGAAGGGTTGAGTATAGTCGAAAACAAACTCAGAAAAAACAAAGTTGCTTTAGGGTTGAGTACATTGGTTAGAAAACCTATACGAACTGCTTTCCATTTTGATATTTTCCTTTTTGCTTTGGTGGAGTCATTAGAAATCGCAATGTTCTGTGACCGCAGTGATTGAACTCCAATAA
>FZLS01000076.1 GCA_900197625.1 Rhodobacteraceae bacterium Water-Bin34
GGTCCATCTCCTGCAATTGGTTTTCTGCAAGAAGCAAAACGTTGGTGGGATCATTGGCTAAAAGATATTGATACAGGTGTCGATAAAGATTCTGATTACCGAGTGTATTTAATGGATAGCGTTGCACCAAAACGTTGGGTGGATGCTCGACCAGGGCGATGGATAGCGGAAAAAAAATGGCCAAGTGCATCCATAAGTAAAGAAATTCTATATTTATCACAGGGTGGCTCCCTTGAGGTACAAGCAATTCCATTTAATGTTTCCATATCTTCTACACAAGATTGTGGAAGCAAAGCAGGTGAGTATTTCCCTTTTGCTTTTGGAGATGAGCTTCCTGACAATCAAAGTCATGATGATGCTCGTTCGGCTTGTTTTGATGGAGATGAATTAAGCAAAAGTATGGATATAGTAGGCAGCCCACGCGTAAATTTACGACTAAGTTGCGACAAAGAGCAAGGACAACTTGTCGTACGCTTATGTGACATTCGACCAGATGGAACATCCGCATTAATTACATATCAATACTTAAATTTAACACATCGTAATAGTCACGAAACTCCAAGCAAGATTGTAAAAAATAAAATTTTTAATGTTACTTTAGATCTAGATCAAATTGCATATCGAATTCCAGAGGGGCACAGACTACGTGTTGCCATCTCTAGTAGCTATTGGCCAACATTATGGCCATCGCCTGAAAGGACAACATTGAGTATTGTGTCTGGCAATATAGAACTACCAATACGCCCCTTTGCAAATAATTCAGAAGTATCATTTGAAGAGCCGGAAGCAGCAGAACCATGGAAAGCAAAAGAGTTGCGACCCGCATCTTATGCACGTGAGGAATTCTCAGATGAAGAAACTGGAATTTCAACAACAAAAATTTCTTGTGATTTTGGAGAAAACCAAGATTTAGATCATGGTCTAATTTCAGGTGGATGGATGAAAGAAAATTGGGCAATTCATCCCGAAGACCCTAACAGTGCAAAAGTTGATTCTGAGTGGGAAAAAACGGGTGGCAGAAAGGGACAAATGTGGCGCACAAACGTTACCGCAGCAATGCATTCCAACAAATCACATTTTTTTATTTCGGCTAATCTTAAAGCATATGAGAATGGCACACTAATATTTACAAAAGATTATGAAAACAAAATTAAACGCAATTTAGTTTAATAAGGCCATTTTTTCTGTGCAAGAGAAGCTGCAGCAAAAGCAATACGTTCAAAACTATTGCTAGCTCGAGCTACTTCTGAGCGAGCCCGTAGGTATCCGTGTACTAAACCAGCCTCATTAATCCATTTAGCTAGTCCCCCTGAATTTGTAATTTTTTCACAATACTTTTCACCATCATCTACCAGTGGATCACATGCTGCCGTAAAAACTATTGTAGGAGGTAAGTTTGAAAAATCCTCATCGTTTAATGGCGCAAATGTTGCATCATCTTCAGGCACATCATTTTCGCATCTAATTTTTTTATAATACAACATATCCTTAGTAGACAGCAAAGGTGCGTTTGAATGAATTATAAAAGATTTTGAATCCATATTTGTGCCAAGGGATGGATATATTAAAACTTGCCCTGATAAATTTATATCTGTTGAACGAAGACTGTGGCAAACACATGCGGCAAGATTTCCACCCGCACTATCACCAGCTACAATCAGTGGCTCTGGATAAGTATTAGATGCAATTTTTACCGCATGATATGCATCATTAAATTGAGCTGGGTGTTTATGTTCTGGTGCGAGGCTATATGCAACGGAAACTACACGTAATTGAGATTTTTCTGCCAAACTAGCACAAACATCATGATGACTATCTAAATCACCAACAACAAATCCCCCACCATGAAAATAAATTAGAGTACCCATTGAATTTTGAGGTTCATATATTCGAACAGGAATTGTATCCCATTCTTCTGTTTTGATAATTAATTCATATTGTCTGTGAGTATCGAATGCTCGACACATTTGATTATATTCTAAACGTTGTTGTTCAATAGAATATGATAAAAGTTCATCACTATAAAAGCTTTTTGTTTTCTCAATAAAAGCCCATGTTTCTTTGTCAATTTCCGAATCGTATATCATAATATTACCTTAACAAATATTTGAATTAAAAATTCTAAAAACACAGCCTAAGATTAATTATAAATTTTCATAATAATTTCTTATATAGTATTTTTTCGTTTGTTCTGGACGATTATACCGTCTGAGGGTAAATTATATTATCGAGCAAAAATTTTCTCTAACTTCCATTTATTCAGGAATATAATCAGAAATGTATGAAGAACTAACTTGTTTTAAAGCTTATGATATCCGTGGTGAAATCGATATAAATATCAATGAAGAGATTGCGTATCGCGTTGGGCGTTCTGTTGCGCAACACTTCAACTCTAAATCCATAGTAGTAGGATTTGACGCTAGGAAAACAAGTCCTGATTTTGCGAAGGCTGTTGGACAAGGCATAATGGACGCAGGATCAGATTTGATAGATATCGGCCTTGCTGGAACAGAAGAAATGTATTGGGCTGTAAGCAATTTTTCTGCATCTGCAGGAATTATGGTAACAGCTTCACATAATCCAATAAATTATAATGGAATGAAAATTGTTAAATCAGATTCAAGACCTTTGGATGATAATGAAGATTTCAAGGCAATAAAGAATTTAGCCGAAACAGAAAAATGGACCAAAACTGATAACAAGGGATCTCATTTGGATTATAGCGACGAAGCCAGGTCAGATTATGTAACCAAAGTCATGAGCTTTGTTAATAGGAATGAACTCAAACCTTTAAAGATTGTAATAAACTCTGGGAATGGCGCTGCTGGACCAACTTTTGATGCAATCGAAAAAAAGTTAAACACTAATTATCCAAAGATAGAATTTGTAAGGGTGGACCACATTCCGGATAGTACTTTTCCAAATGGGATTCCTAATCCTCTACTTCTTGAAAACCATCATAAAACAGCTGATATTGTTAAAAATACTGGTGCTGATTTTGGTGTCGCATTTGACGGGGACTTTGACCGTTGTTTTTTCTTTGACGAAACAGGAAAATTTGTACCGGGTGAGTATTTAGTTGGTTTGTTAGCCACAATTTTTTTAGATAAAGAACAAGGCGCAACAATTGTTCATGATCCAAGGGTGATTTGGAACACACAAGATATTGTATCTCAAAAAGGCGGAAAAGCAGAACAATCAAAGACAGGCCATGCATTTATCAAGCAAACCATGCGTAAGCATGAAGCAGTTTATGGCGGCGAAATGTCAGCTCATCATTATTTTCGTGATTTTGCTTATTGTGACAGCGGTATGATACCATGGTTATTGGTTGCAGAACTGGTTTCTAAAAAAAACCAATCTCTTGGTGACTTAGTCAAAAACCGCGTTTCATCATTTCCAAGTTCTGGAGAAATAAATTTCAAGGTTAAAGATGCTGACAGTTCTATTACTTCAGTACTAGAAAACTATCGAACTGAGGCAAAAACACTAGATGAAATGGATGGTTTTAGCTTAACGATTGATGACTGGCGTTTTAATCTTCGTAAATCTAATACAGAGCCATTAGTTCGCCTGAATGTTGAGAGCAAAGGAACCAGTATCAACTTAGATGATCAAGTTAAGAAAATTTCTAATCTTTTAAAATCAACCTCTTAATTAGTCGAAGTTATCAAAAGAATAATCAGAAACATTTCTGGATCAGGAACCAATATTTTTACATGTTTTTATTTGGTAAAAATAATTGTTTCTTTTGAAGTTTCTTATTGCTAATGATAATCATTCTCAATAAGAAACTCATATAAAATATTAACAATGGATGAAACAATATTAATGTTATCTAAATTATTAAAAACCATACTTTTTACTGTCGCGACAATGACATCCTTCACAAATGCCTCTGCAAATGAGCGTATGAAGGTTTTAACCACATTTACTGTTTTAGCTGATATGGCAGCAAATGTTGCTGGAGATGCGGCCGATGTTGTATCTATTACCAAACCAGGTGCAGAAATTCACGGTTATGAACCCACACCCCAAGATATTGTAAGGGGTTCAAATGCAGATTTAATATTGTGGAACGGAATGAATCTAGAACTTTGGTTTAAACAGTTTTTAGGCAACATGAAGAGTGTTCCATCGGTGGTACTAACTGATGGAATAAATCCGATCTCAATTTCCTCAGGTAATTATCAAGGCAAGCCAAATCCACATGCATGGATGGGATTAGATAATGCAATCATTTATATTGATAATATACGTGATGCATTTGTTGATCATGATCCTAAAAATGCTCAAACTTATAATAAAAACGCTAAAAATTATAAAAATGAATTACGCTCGACTATAATGCCTCTTCGTAAAGCTATAAACGATATTCCATTGGAACGAAGATGGTTAGTAACCTGCGAAGGAGCGTTTAGTTATCTTGCGCAGGATTTCAAAATGAAAGAATTATATTTATGGCCAATGAATGCGGATCAAGTAGGTACGCCCAAGCAAATACGCACAGTAATTGATGGTATTAGAAAGAATAATATCAATGTTATTTTTTGTGAAAGTACTGTGAATACTGCTCCGGCAAAACAAGTAGCAAGAGAGACAGATGCGAAATATGGAGGTGTTTTATATGTTGATAGCCTTAGCAAAGCAAACGGTGAAGTACCAACATATCTCGACTTACTAACCGTAACATCTCAACGAATTTTAGAAGGGTTAAATTCAAATATTAATTAAATTTTTAGTGCATTTTGATTGAAATCAATAATAGCTAAATAAAATAGTGAATTAATTAATGTTCCAAGGAAATATTATGTATGAAAATAAAAAACATACGAACCATAATGAAATGAATAGTATTGGCATTTCAGCAGATGATTTAACTGTAACATATCGAAATGGTCACACTGCTTTATGGAACTCTACCTTTGAAATTCCTCGTGGGACAATAACTGCATTGGTAGGTGTAAACGGCGCTGGAAAATCTACTCTTTTCAAAGCAATAATGGGATTTGTACCTGTGGCTAAAGGTTATATCAAAATCCTTGGTTTAGATGTCAATGAAGCATTGGGGGGAAATCTTGTCTCATACGTACCACAATCAGAAGAGGTAGATTGGACATTCCCAGTACTAGTGGAAGATGTCGTAATGATGGGACGTTATGGCCACATGGGCTTTTTAAGACGACCTAAAAAGAACGACCATGATGCCGTAACCAAAGCTTTAAAGCGTGTCGATATGAACGAACTAAGAACCCGTCAGATAGGAGAGCTTTCCGGCGGTCAACGCAAGCGTGTATTTCTAGCACGATCTCTTGCTCAAGATGGCCAAGTAATTTTATTAGACGAACCATTTACTGGCGTTGATGTAAAAACAGAAGAACAGATCATTAATTTATTACGTGAATTACGTGATGAGGGTCGAGTAATGTTGGTTTCGACACATAATCTTGGATCTGTACCAGAATTTTGTGATCGTACGATCTTAGTTAAAGGTACAGTACTTAGCCATGGGCCAACGGAAACGACTTTTACCAGAAAAAATCTTGAAGATACCTTTGGAGGTGTATTGAGACACTTTACATTAGGCAGTGATAAATTACATGACGACGAGGATGCCAGAACGATTACAATCTTTTCTGATGATGAACGACCACTTGTGCAATATGACAATAAAACTCAACGCACTGATCCAAAAAAATGATGAATTATCTACTAGAGCCATTTTCATATAATTTTATGTTAAACGCTATGTGGGTATCTGCACTTGTTGGTGGGGTTTGCGCATTTTTATCATCATTTTTAATGTTAAAAGGTTGGTCACTAATTGGCGATGCACTGTCTCATTCTGTTGTACCAGGTGTTGCTGGGGCATACATTCTTGGTCTTCCATTTGCTTTAGGAGCTTTTATTTCAGGTGGCCTTGCTGCTGTAACCATGCTTTTTCTCTCTGAAAGGTCAGGATTAAAAATTGATGTAATAATAGGTCTTATTTTTACCTCATTTTTTGGTTTAGGACTTTTTATTATATCCCTAAATCCCATGTCAGTATCAATCCAAACTATCACGATGGGAAACATCCTTGCCATTACACCTGAAGACACAATTCAACTAGCTATCATAGGTTTTGTTTCCATGAGTGTTTTGTTATTTAAATGGAAAGATTTGATGATTGTCTTTTTTGATGAAACACATGCACTTACTATTGGCTTACGTCCTAAACTATTAAAGACCATATTTTTTATATTATTATCTGCATCAGTGGTGGCTGCGATGCAGACAGTTGGCGCTTTCTTAGTAATTGCATTAGTTATTACACCTGGTGCAACTGCATATCTACTTTGTGATAGGTTTCCAAAACTAATTATTACTTCAGTTATTATAGGATCAATTACATCTTTTACTGGTGCATATATTAGCTATTTTCTAAATGGAGCAACTGGCGGAATAATAGTATGTTTACAAACTTTAGTTTTTTTATTGGCATTTTTTTTCGCACCAAAATACGGGCTAATTGCAACAAGATCAAAATCTAAAAATATCTTAAATTTTAAAGATGAACGTAAATTATGAGTTACGAAACCTTAATATTACCTTTTCAATTTGAGTTTATGCAAAATGCATTTTTAATTGCATTAATCGTATCAATTCCGAGCGCATTATTATCTTGTTTTTTAGTAATGAAGGGCTGGGCCTTAATGGGCGATGCAGTAAGCCATGCTGTTTTGCCTGGTATAGTTTTTGCTTATATCATTGGTGCGCCACTGATCCTTGGCGCATTTATTGCAGGCATAGGATGTTCTCTTGCTACAGGCTATTTATCAAATAATTGTCGTGTAAAACAAGATAGTATCATGGGTGTTGTTTTTTCAGGAATGTTTGGCTTAGGAATAGTACTTTATGTATCAGTTGAAACAAATGCACATCTTGATCACATATTATTTGGCAATATACTTGGCGTTGAGCAGCATGAACTTTGGACTACAGGAATAATATCTTTTGGAGTAAGTATAGTTCTTATTCTAAAATGGAAAGATTGGTTACTTCATAGCTTCGACCCTGTTCAGGCACGCACATCTGGACTTAATGTAAATTTACTTCATTTTGGGATGTTAACAGCTCTTTCATTAACAATTATTGCGATATTATCTGCTGCAGGTCTTATTTTAGCAATAGGATTGGTAATAGCACCAGGAGCTACCGCTTTTCTTTTGGTGCGCAAGTTTTCGATGATGCTTTGCCTGTCTACAGTAATATGTATTTTTTCAATGATGTTTGGTACATATATTAGCTTTTTCCTAGATAGCGCGCCAGCACCGACAATCGTTTTGGTTATGACAATAATATTTTTAGCTGCGTTGGTTAAGAAACAATATATGGTTAGCTTTAATTCTACTTTCCAACAATAAGTGGCTCTCGTTCAAAACTTGTTAAAGATTTACAGCCGTCATCAGTAATTAGAACATCATCTTCAATGCGCACACCGATATCATTACTACGATAAAGTCCAGGTTCTATAGTGATTAGCATCCCAGTTTCTAATGATGTATGATTGTTAAGCATCACATTGGGTGCTTCATGTATATCTAATCCAAGACCATGACCAGTTTTATGCACAGTTAATTCTTCAAAACCTGCATTGTGCAATGTATTAGATACTTTAAGATCAAGCTCATGACAGGTCACAGAGGGTGCCGCCATATTACGCCCTGCAATATTTGCAGACAAAACAGCTTCATATATTTCAGCATATTCATCTTTAATATTTTCACAAAAGACTGTCCTCGTAATATCTGCACTGTATCCTTGATATGATGCACCAAAATCAATTAGTAGTGGGGCTCCTGCAACTAGTCGAGTTTCACCTGGTATTCCATGGGGTTTTGCAGCATTTCCGCCTGTTAAAACAATGATTTCAAAAGCAAATCCGTCTGCACCATTGGCTAACATTCGCTGCATTAACATTGCTTTGATTGTAGCTTCACTCATACCAATTCTAACGCTTTCCAATGTTTCAGAAAGACTTATCTCTGAAATATTGATTGCTTCTTGAATCAATGAAACTTCATAATCTGATTTTATCAAACGTGGTTTAGCAAGTATAGCTTGCGCGTCTTTAATTGAGCCCAGTCCAAATACATCCTGAAGCGCATTTAACTCAAACGCTCGCATACGTTGACCTTCTATTCCAATAGTTGTTGCACCAAGTTCCGTAGCTAATTCGACAAAAGCTTTATCGAAACCATCTGAATCTTGCCAATAAAAAGTCGTTGCATCATGCATAACTGCCGACCACATTTCTCTCTCAAGCTCTGGCATAATGGCTAAAATGTCGCCATTGTCTTTCAAGACCATCAGTGTTGGGCGTTCCATTAGTGAAAATTTTAAACCTGTTAAAAAATAAAAATTCGGTCCGGGCACAAAGGCGGCAGCTCCCAAGTTATTTTCTTTGAGCGTTTGTACTAATGAACTGCAGCGTTGTCGAAAATTAGGGATCATATGTACCTTATCTCCATATAATTTGATAGATTTTATGTGTGTTATTTCTATACATCTTGGTATCATCAAAATTATAAGTAAAGTAGATAACACTTATGATTAAATTAAACATATCAACAGCTATGATGTTTTCATGAATTTGTAATTTTGAAATTTAATCAACTAAAACATTAGTCAATTCAAACTTAGTGACATCAACGAGACCTAAATCACTAATACGAAGTTCAGGAATAACCACAAGAGCAAGTAAGGAATGTTGCATGAAGGCGTTATTAAGATTGCACCCACAATCTGACATGGCCTTTATCATATTTGAAGCATTGTTAGCAACTTTTGTGGCAGGTTGATCAGACATTAGTCCAGCTATAGGCAATTCAATAAGCGCAAGCTCTTGACCATTTTTAAACACGGCAACTCCACCACCAACCTCTCCAAGCCGATTTACTGCAAGCGCCATATCTTTGCGAGATGTTCCGACTACTATTATATGGTGACTATCATGTGCTACGGTTGAGGCAATTGCCATATCACCAGTATATCCAAATCCAGAAACAAACCCATTTGAAACATGACCTGTAGCGCGATGGCGCTCAACAAGTGCAATGTGGCACACATCCCCTGAGATCTGCACACGACCATCAGTGACAGGCAATTCAAAAGTTAAAGCATTTGTAGGTGCTTGGTTTTCAACAACACCAATTACCTTAGCAGAAACTAACCTCGTACCTTCAGGTGCAGGTATATTAAAATCTTCTTTGGAAAACGTTTTTCCTAAATTCACAGTATTGCGTGAACTTTTTGGCCAATTATAATGAGGGCAATCCACAGTGATATTACCATTTTCTGCAATCGTTTTACCTCTACAAATTACGTTCTCAATTGGTAAAGTTTTTAAATCAGATGTGATAATCATATCTGCACGCCGCCCTGGCGTTATACTTCCAAGCTCACGTTCAAGTCCAAAATGGGTGGCGGTGTTAATAGTCGCCATCTGTAATGCAATGAGAGGATCACATCCACATTCAATTGCATGGCGTACAACTCGATTCATGTGTCCATCGTTGACGAGAGTTTCCGCCATACAATCGTCGGTGCAAAGAATAAAATTTCGCGGATCAAGACCGCGTTCAGTGATAGCCGTAATCTGACTTTCAACATCATACCATGCTGATCCCAATCTCATCATAGAACGCATGCCATTACGCACTCTCGCTAACGCATCCTCCTCAGCAGTTCCCTCATGATCATCAGCAGCTCCACCAGCAACATAGGCGGAAAATGCAGGACCCTTATCAGGCGAAGCGTAATGCCCACCTACAGTTTTTCCAGCATTCATAGTTGCTGCCATCTCTGCAAGCATTTGTTGATCGCCATTTATAACGCCTGGAAAATTCATCATCTCCCCTAAACCTATAATTCCAGGCCACTGCATAGCCTCGGCAACATCATCAGCACTTATTTCATATCCTGTGGTTTCTAATCCAGGTGCAGATGGAGCACATGATGGCATCTGTGTGAATATATTCACTGGTTGCATGAGAGCTTCGTCGTGCATCATCCTTACACCTTCAAGCCCAAGCACATTCGCAATCTCATGAGGGTCAGTAAACATTGTTGTAGTCCCGTGCGGTATAACGGCTGCGGCAAATTCTGCTGGTGTCAGCATTCCACTCTCGATATGCATATGACCGTCACATAAGCCAGGTACAAGATAACGTCCATCTACATCAAAAACATCAGTTTTATCTCCAATACAATGAGACGCATCAGGCCCAATAAATGCAAAACGTCCTTTTGCAACAGCAACCTGCCAACCATTTAATACTTCACGTGTTTGGACATTCACAAGATTGCAGTTTTGGAATACTTGGTCAGCTGCTTCTCGTCCCGCAGCAACCGCAATGAGATTGGGGGCAACATCTGCCCATGATGGGAAAATCTGGGTCATATTTATTTGTTTCATTTTTTTTGAGATATGGCAAGTTTTTGGATCTTTCATTCATGAATTCATATGATGTTCAAACCTAATATGATGATTACACTTTGCTTAATGAGTACTTGGCAATACGCTGACAAGCCGTATCAAAAGCATCATCCTCGACAGTTAAGGCAACTCGAACCCATTTATCCAACTCCGAGCCAAACGATGATCCAGGCATAACTGCAACCCCAGTTTTTTCTAACAAATCAAATGCAAAAGACTCACCTGACATACCTGTGCTTGAAACATCTATTAAAACAAACATTCCAGCCTTAGGTTGATTGATATGCAAGCCAGCAATACCGTTCAAACATGTATAAATACGATGAGCTCTATCTTCATATTTCTTACGCATCTCAGCTGCTACTTTTGATGGTTTCGATAGAGCTTTAGCAGTCATATCAGCTATAAAGGGCTGATTGCCAAACAGCATTGTTTCAGCAAGTGGCAAAAGGCGTTTTGTGAATTCCACTGAACCAACAGACCATCCACTGCGAAAACCAGGAGCAGCATGGGATTTTGAAATGGACGACACCACCACAACTCTTTCTTCAGCTTTTGGAAAGCTCAGAGGCGAAATAAACTTAACACCATCAAATAACATCTCATCGTAAACCTCGTCAGAAAGAATCCATAAATCATGTTTTTCTGCTAGATCGATAATTTCTTGCATCCTTTGATGCGAAAGAACAGCACCAGTAGGATTATGTGGACTGTTTAATAAAATCACTCGAGTGCGAGGAGTTATTTTTGAGATAATATTATCTTCTGTTAGCTCAAAACCTTTTTCTTGCTCCAAAGGCACGGGCACCATAACTGCACCACTTGCAGAAATTAACCCAGCATATGTTGCATACATTGGGTCTCCTACTAAAACCTCATCACCAGCTTCTGTAAGAGCCATCAATGCTGCAAAAAGAGCAGTCTGCGTTCCAGGAAAACACACGAACTGATCTTCATTAATTGTTCGCCCTACAGTATTAGAGTAGCGCTGTGATAAGGCGTTTAATAACTCTGGCTCACCACGACCATTTGAATATTTAGTTCTTCCCTTAGCCATTGCTTGTGCAGCCGACTCAATCAATTCAACTGAAGTCGCTACATCAGGCTCACCAATTGTCATATGAATTATGTCTTGCCCATCCTTAGCCATTTGTTTTGCACGCGAATATAACTCCCATTTCTCCCCACCGAGGTCCGCTAATCTTTGAGTTATTGAAGCATAACGCATGAAATATTCCTTGTTTTCTTATTTAGATAAATTTTAATTTTCTTGATTAAATTTTTACTTTTACTTTTCAATTTGCTTAAGTGGTATAAGCTTCAATTTGGGAGAAAATGTAATCAAATGATTTTTTAATCTTGATGTATGGATCAACGAGAGCATGTATTTTAGGAGAAAAACATTCAAACGAAATTGGCCCACAATATCCTGCAGCAAGTAATGCGGTGATTTGTTCAATATTTCCAAGCCGATCCTTTTCATCGACTAAAACACGGTGCTCATCTTCCATCTTTCCAAATGACAAACTAGGATCTGCGACACCAGAGATATGTACAATTCCAGTTTTTTTTGCATAAATTGGGCCTCCTCCTGCAAGGGTATGATGGAATGTATCATGAACAATCTG
>FZLS01000155.1 GCA_900197625.1 Rhodobacteraceae bacterium Water-Bin34
GGCATTCTCCAAGCGCATGGTGATACTTTAAGTATGCAGAGAGCTTTAATGGTAGCTTTTGTTGCGAACATAATACTAAACCCATTATTCATGTTTGGAATTTCAGGATTTTGGTCTGGTATGGGATTTAACGGAATTGCGGCTGCTACAATTACAAGCCAAACTTGTGTTATGCTATTTATATTACTGAAAATATTTCAATTAGAGGCCATGCAATCATTAAAACTAACTGAATTCATGCCATCAATAGACACATTCAAACAAATTACGTCTCAGTTATTACCGGCAAGTACAGCAATGATGGTCATGTTTATTTCAGGATTTGTTGTACAGTTTGCTTTAAAGCAATTCGGAGGGCATGCAGTTGCAGCTTATGGAGTAGCACTGAGAATAGAACAAATTCTTTTGCTTCCTGTCCTTGGCATGACTGGCGCTCTACTGCCAATAGCTGGACAAAATTTTGGTGCTAAAGAATATGATCGTGTCAGGTCTGCTCTTAAATATTGCTGGAAAGCTGGTTTCGTTATGTCGGTTATTGCCGTTCCTTCACTACTTTTTGGGGCTAGTTTTGCAATGTCACTTTTTACAAATGATCCTGACGTTATTCGTGCTGGTAGTAGTTACCTGCGTGTAGATGCATTTTTATTTCCAATATACATGATGTTATTCTCTATCAATTCAATTCTGCAAGCATTCAAGAAAGCAATCTGGACACTTTATATAAGTATTTACAGACAAGGTTTTGGAGTAGCATTTTTTGTGTGGGTATTTATCAGTATATTTAATTTTGACGTTCAGGGTGTATGGTTGGGTATTGCAACTGCAGTATCAAGCGGATGGATACTTTCCTTTGTGATAGCTAATAAAGTAGCTCAAAAAGAAATAGGTGGCTTACTTCGATCTTCAAATGAGCATTAATTTTAAAAAGCTTTTTTAAAAAGTGTTGATTTTTATTGATAAGTGACAAATATTATATATTAATTATTGAATATGATATTCAATAATTAAACTGGGGGAATATAATATGAAACGAAGAGAATTAATCTTAGGTTCTTTGCTATTACCAATTGCATCTACACAGCTTATTGCAGGACAAAGTGATGACGGTGTCAAACGCCTTGCAATACAAGTAAGTGATGGAGATACAGCCACATTTACAAAAGCTCTTAACGTTGCTGCAAACTTTGCACGAGGAATGAGCAATAAAGGTGAAATCTTTGAAATCGAAATTGTGGCATTCAATGCAGGTATTAATTTATTAAGAACTGATAAATCACCCGTCAATGATCGGCTAAAAAGTATGTCAGAAAGCATTCCAGATTTAACGTTTAGTGCATGTAATAATACAATAAAGGGCATAACTAAAAAAGAAGGTAAAGCACCTCCCATATCTGAATATGCACGTGTTGTCCCAGGCGGGGTTGGGCGTTTAATGGTTCTTGATGATAGTGGATTTTTTATAGTTCGGCCGTAGATCTTATTATACAGAAAAGTATTGAATGATTGGCGCTAACATATACATAATAGTTGGCAGCAATTAAAATATTAGATTTTATCTAATAAAATTATCTGCCATAACCAAGTAATGTTTACTTTGATACAAAAAATAATTTTTCCAAATTATAAATTTGCACTAATTCTTACATTCATTTTTACTCTTTTAATTTTGGTAGGAACGCTCTCTCCACTACCTCAAAAAATTGATGCTCCAGGCTCAGATAAGTGGCACCACTTCATTGCATTTGCAGTATTAACATACCCTATGGTTGCAGCAAATAAACGTTTAGGTTTTGCTATAGTGCTATTTGGATTATGCCTTGGCGCAGGTATTGAAATCATTCAACCTTATGTCAATCGTTTTGGCGATTTTAATGACTTCAAAGCAGATTGCATTGGGATTTTACTTGGTTATTTTTCAGGAAAATTAGCTTATAGAAAAAATAAGCGTCATCATTTAATGACAGTTTCAAGATAACGGTTAAAAAACTTAAAAATATATATAAGCATAAAAAGACAAACAACTGTGCCAGTTGTGTCACCTATTAAAAAGGCAAAAATAAGTCTTAAAGAATTTTCAGGCATTATATTAGATGTAAATATCAAATTATGGCCAAGAGAATTAAAGACAGATGAAATAAAGCCAACTAAAACTATAAGTTTCCAAGCATCTTTGTTAATTTTACCAATGGTAGTTTTTGTATCCACACCACTCAATCTTAATAAATCAAATGTAAAAATACATATGACACTAACCAGCACCCAGGCCATTATTGATTGAGCAGAAAGCAAACCATATAAACTATCCTCATGTCTACTTAAAAGAAAAAATACAAAAATATTTGCGACAAACAGGTAAATAACAGAATACCAACCAAATAACCAAGCAGAAATAACTCTAATACCATGCACCGGAAAGATGAGTGCTGCAAATAATGTTAATTCAGGTAGAAAATATGATTGTATAGGAACTACCAGTTCCGTAACAAATAGCATCATTAAACAAGATAAAGCTGAGACCACTAGTGTTTTTATTAAATGTTCTTTTAGACTCACGTAGTTTTGCATAATTTATCCTTAATTAAATCATGCTATAATGATATCTATGCATAATGCAATAATGGTGAGTATTTACGCCACGTTAATCAGCAATTACGAAACTAATAATTCATTTTCGTAGATACAGCAGTTCTTAGTAGGAAATTTAAGAAAAACCTTTTCAGCAGGAACTTCAATTTCACGTTTTACTTTTACCTTTATGGAACTGCCCTCAAAGTTTGCAGAAATTAACTTATGATTTCCCCAATCATCAACACTTTCAATATTTGCCTGAACTGTGTTCTTACCAGCTGATTTCGTTAATTGAACATATTCGGAACGAATACCTAATTTAAGATTTCCATCCTTAACAGATTTTAAATCAGTTTCAGTGGATATTTTAGCACTCCCAAATTTTATTGTGTGTGCATCAACCACATTGCATTCAAAAAGGTTCATAGCAGGAGCACCTATAAAATATCCAACAAATGTTGTTTTAGGTCGGTCAAACAGTTCTGCAGGTGAACCAACTTGAACAATTTCACCCTCGTCCATCACAATTATATTTTCTGCGAAAGTCATTGCTTCATTTTGATCATGCGTAACATAAATAAGCGTAGATTGATATTTCTGGTTTATTTCTTTTAATTTACGACGCAGTCTAAATTTTAAGTCAGGATCAATAACAGTCAAAGGTTCATCCATTAAAATAGCAGCAACATTATCACGAACTAATCCTCGACCAAGTGATATTAATTGTTTTTGATCTGCAGTTAATTTTCTAGCAGATTGTGATAGTAACCCTTCTAAACTCAGTGCTTCAGCTACTTCATTAACTTTAGATTGAATGAATGCTTTATCATATCCTCTGCATACAAGTGGAAATGCTAAATTATCATACACAGTCATTGTTCCATAAATAACTGGAAACTGAAAAACTTGAGCAATATTTCTATCTGAAGTTGTTTCTTCTGTAACGTCGACACCATCAAAAAGTAATCGACCTTCAGAGGGTTTCACAATACCTGACATAATATTTAACATGGTTGATTTCCCACAACCAGATGGACCAAGAATTGCATAGCGCCCACCATCAACCCATGTCATGTCAAATGGCTTTAAAGCATACTTACTATCAACAGAATTTGGGTTATAAGAATGTGCAATGTTTTGAAGTTTTATTTGTGCCATTATTTTGTCCCGCTGTATGGTGATGACATTAGAATTCCATCGGATCCAAATGCATAAAGTTTTTCTATATCAAAACTAACTTTAACAGTTTCGCCAATATCAAAATTTTTCACTGCATCTAATAATCCAACTACATGTATCTGGTCATTATTAAGGTGAAGAAATGTTTCTGATCCACTTATTTCAGCTAATTCAATTTGGAATGGAAATCCTGATTTATCAATTGTAACTCCAGAAGCTCTAATACCAAAGGAATATTTTCCATCAGGAAGATCTTTAAAATGTTTCGGTATGTTGAGTATAACTTCGTTATTAAGGGTTATTTTTTTTCCACTAATTTCTCCATCAACCAAATTCATAGCAGGATCGTTTGTAATTTCCGCTACCTTAGTTGTTGCTGGATTTTCATAGATTTCTTTAGCACTACCCTGTTGAAGTATTTTACCCTCATCCATGACGATGACTTCACCACCTAGCTGCATGGCTTCAATAGGATCGGTTGTAGAATAGATTAATATTGCTTCTTCTGATGCCGTAGAACTGAAGATCTTTTTAAACTCTTCTCTCAATTGCTCTCGAAGCTTGTAATCTAGATTAACCAACGGCTCATCTAGTAGTAAAATATTTGCGTTTTTCACAAGAGATCTTGCAAGTGCAACACGTTGTTGTTGCCCCCCAGATAAAGCTTGTATCTTTCGCTCTTCAAAACCTTCCAAGCCAACTTGCTCAATAGCTTGTTGCACACGATTTTTTATCTCTGCCAGATCAACTTTTCTTTGCTTTAGTGGAAATGCAATATTTTCAAAAACATTAAGGTGAGGGTAATTTATAAATTGCTGGTACACCATTGCAACTTGACGCTTCCAAACAGGAATAACATCAAAGTTATTTCCATTAAATGAAAGTGTGCCGCTATCTTGAGCAATTAAGCCAGCAATCGTTTTCAATAGTGTAGTTTTACCAGATAACGTTCTACCAATGATTGTATAAATCTTACCAGGTGACATTTCAAAAGAAATATCGTTGAGAAAGAATTCTTCTTTACCTTTGGTCGTTAAGTTTGATGCTATCAGCGTCATATTATTTCAAGGCTCCTGATAAATTACCTTTTGATAAGTATCGTTCAACAATAAATGCTACGACAATCAAAGGTGCTACTGATACTAATGCAGCCGC
>FZLS01000165.1 GCA_900197625.1 Rhodobacteraceae bacterium Water-Bin34
TAATGTCTTATCTCGCTTCTCGCCCGAATGTTCGTGATTACTTCAAGAAAAGAAGTTGAAGTTGGATTGGTGGTTAAAAAAGAAGGTAGGCTCATAGCGCAGTAGCTATCATACTTGTCATATCTATCATATTTTGTGCCTTAATATGACACATATGATAGGTATGATAAGGGTTGGGCATAAAACTTATTTAAAGATACGCACTGGACAAGTGACTTGAAATTTCGCTCGAATATTGCTAAAATTTAAACGTTAGAGAATGGAATCGGAAACACCAATGGCAAGACGAAAAAATGAGCTTCTAACTGAGGTAGAGCTCGAGTTTATGAAGGTCTTATGGAGTGGAAGAGTTGGCACTGTCAGACAAATCTATGCTGAATTGGCAAAAGAAACCGCTCGTGCATACACTTCAGTTGCAACCACTTTGAAGGTATTGGAAGGCAAGGGCTATGTATCGTCTGTAAAAGATGATCGAACGCTGAGCTATAAACCTACCCTTTCAAAGAATAGTTATGAACAAAAATCAATTCGAGAGATGTCCAAATCATTATTTGATGGAACCCCTTCAGCACTAGTTGCAAGACTGGTGGAAGACGAAGAACTCTCAGACGATATGATTGCGGAAATTCAAAACATTATTGACCAAAGGTTGTGCCGTGATGATTCATGAAACGTTTTTAGATTTACTCGTTAATCTTAACTTGATCGTGTTTGCTTCAGCGGTTGCGTTTTTAATTGTTGAAGCATGTCTCACAGTTTTGGGCTTCAGAAAGTCTTTTTCGACGAGGTTGTGGCTTCTTAAAACCTCACTTGGGTTTGCTGCTTTGCTATCTCTGTTATCCTATTTTGGATCCATTACACAGTTTCGAGCATCTCCACATATTTCTGACATCCTAATCTCACAGTATTTGAAGGGTAATATTTCAATATCTGCGGTTAATTTTGACAATCTGCTCTCTGCCCGCACTTTTGTCTTGCAAGCCGTTCATTCGGGCACGAATTATTGGGCAAATGCCGCAATATTTTTGATTATGGCAAGTATCTTAGGCCGTTGTACTTATATCTTTATTAATGTAATTCGCATTAACAAGATACTTCGCAATGGGCACTGCATAAGAAGATCCAAATTGGTGGATATCGTTATCTCTTCAGAGACAAATGTTCCTTTTACAACAAGAGGAGTACGTAAGTTTTATGCTGTTATTCCAGAAACGCTTATCGACGAATATAGAACTCTTTCGATCGCGCTTGGTCATGAATTCCAACATATTCGCCAAAAAGATGTGATAATAGAATTTTTGCTTGCACTTTGTTCCCCTTTATTAATTCTTAACCCAGGCTTCTGGATAATCTCCCAGAAAATACGAAAGTTAAGAGAGCATATCTGCGACGTTGAATATTTATCGCGGTCACGAGTGACTGCTCGTGAATATGCTAAGGCACTACTTAGCGTTGCGAAACAAGCTTCATTGTTGCGTCGAATGAGTCATATAGGTTCACTTTCTGTTCCTTTCGTTGGTCGTGGAAAATTCATGTTTAGTTCAACAAAAAGTCAACTTGCCAGTCGCGTACTGGCTTTGGCTGACAGTGATAATCGAAAGCCTCATAAATTTTTTGCTTGTTCCCTATTAGCATTCGCCTCAGCATTGACGCTTCTTTGTGCGTCTGCTTTTCTTCCAAGCCATGGTTGGAGTCATGACCGTATTATGATTAGTTCAGTAGCGAATTTAGAGCGTTTAAGCTTTCGTAACCAAACTCAAAAGACTACATTGGTTGCGCAGTAACTAGAGCGGCTCTTAAAACGTCTCTGTAAGCATATCTAGAACCCAAAAGTGCACTTGAGATTTTGATATATGCGGAAATCTGTTCATAATTTTGAATGGAAGATAGCGATAATTACCAAAGTTTTTTATTAGACTACGTTACTATTTGCATCTCATACTTTGCAATCTATGTGTTGAGAACTTGCTAACGTTCTGCACCATTTTCTATATATTCACGTCCACCTTTTAGAAAAAGTGGTGTCAGGATATTTTTCTGATTACGACAATATCAAATATAAACGCATACTTTTTTCAATTCTTCTTTCCACAAAGCTACGTTTAATGCCCAAATTTCTGTTAGTTCATATTCCTTCAAAGCAGTTTGAGAAAAATTTGCTTAAACTCTTTTTAACCAATCTAGCAGGCCTGGCGTCGCAATCAATAATGATCGCATGACCAGAAATAATTATCTGGTCAAATATAAAGATATATTTTTAGACACAGTGCAATTTTTAAACTTTCTTAAAGCAGAATATGCCCCAAGCAATGGCCAACCCCAGTGGAATCCAAAGAGGTTCACCTATCAAACCGAGCCAGATAAGAAAGATGTATGCGCTTCCAAGTAAACTCAAGAACAATCTATCACCACGAGTAGTTGTTAGGCCCAGAGCACCATGACGTGCACTCGTTCCTGGTTTGCGGATTTCAATGATTGTAATGATACCCATTGCAACAAACAGCCCAATAAAGAACAGTGCAGTAGGCCAAGTCCATGCCATCCAAGTTAACATTATACTCTCCCCATTGCGAAACCTTTCGCGATATAGTTTCGGACGAAGTAAATAACGATAGCGCCAGGAATAATTGTTAGTGTTCCTGCGGCTGCCAGTAAGCCGAGTTCGTAACCTGCGCTAGATGCTGTCTTCGTCATTGTTGCTGCAATAGGCTTTGCTGCGACTGCAGTTAGCGTCTTAGCAAGCAATAGTTCCACCCACGAAAACATAAAACAGAAAAATGCAGCAACCCCTACACCAGCCTTAATTGTCGGTATGAATATAGTGAAAAAGAACTTAGGGAATGAATATCCATCTGCATAAGCAGTCTCGTCTAATTCTTTTGGTACCCCGCTCATAAACCCTTCGAGAATCCATACCGCCAACGGGATGTTAAACAAGCAGTGTGCTAAAGCAACCGCAAGATGGGTATCAAAAATACCGACTGCTGAGTAAAGCTGGAAGAATGGCAATGCAAACACAGCAGCTGGTGCCATTCGGTTGGTTAGGAGCCAGAAGAAGAGTGTCTTATCTCCTAAGAAACGGTAACGTGAAAAAGCATAGGCCGCTGGAAGTGCAACCGCGATCGAAATAACCATGTTAAGAGATACATAAATAATCGAATTTATATATCCCCAGTACCATGTCGGATCCGTAAAAATCGTCCTGTAGGCATCAAGAGTAAATGTTTGGGGGAACAAAGAGAACCCAGATAAAATTTCATTCGTTGTCTTGAAACTCATTGCTACTAACCAATAGATTGGAAGCAATAAGAACAAAATATATAGAATTGGAACGATTGAACGTTTTTGCATAATGTTTCCCCTTAATTTAAATCGTCTTTGGTCATCAGCGTATAAAACAGCCAACTAACCAAAAGCGTGATTGCGAAATAGATGAGTGACATAGCGGCGGCTGGTCCAAGGTCGAATTGACCAAGAGCAATCTTCACCAGATCAATAGACAGAAGCGTCGTAGAGTTACCCGGGCCACCTCCTGTAAGAACGAAAGGCTCTGTATAGATGTTAAAGCTATCCATAAACCGCAATAGAATTGCGATTGTCAAAACGTTCTTCATTTTTGGGATTTGAATAAACCGGAACACAGACCAATTGGATGCACCATCAATTTTAGCCGCTTGATAGTAAGCGTCAGGAATAGACACCAAGCCAGCATAAGATAAAAGCACTACCAATGACGTCCAGTGCCAGACATCCATCGTGATGATCGTTACCCATGCAGCGAATGGATCTTGCGTCATATCATAGTTGATACCCAAGACATGGTTCACGAAATAACCAAGCAAACCAATGTCAGGCAAAGTAAAGATATTCCACATCGCGCCGACAACATTCCAAGGAATAAGCATCGGAAGCGCCATCAATATTAAACAAACAGGAACCCAGAATCCTTTGCGTGGCATCGACAAAGCAATTGCAATACCAAGCGGGATTTCAATAATCAAGATAAGGCCTGTGAACAGAAACTGGCGCCCAAGAGCTGCATGGAAACGTTCAGATCTTAAGATTTTCTCAAACCAACCAAGCCCTTCCCAGAAAAACAAATTATTCCCAAATGTTTCCTGCATCGAATAATTAACCACAGTCATGATTGGTAACAATGCGTTGAATGCCACAAGGAGCAGTACTGGAAGCACAAAGAACCAGGCTTTTTGGTTTTCGGTTTTCATTGTTTGATCTCCCTAGCCGCTGTCGCAAGCCAACCATCGATATACAGGCGAGTTTGGTCCTGCTTAAAGTTAAGATGAACTACATCGTCTATTGAAGGAGTTTCACCTTCAACAACAGCAGCGACCTTCAACTCTCCTACTGATGTCTCGACAACACTATGGCGTCCAATATCAGAAACTTTTTTTACAGTAGCTTCAATTCCAGTTTTGCCCAAAGTGACAAATTC
>FZLS01000066.1 GCA_900197625.1 Rhodobacteraceae bacterium Water-Bin34
GGTAGGATTTCAGTAGACATATCATCATGATAATCTCCACTATTATAATACCGGCGACTTACTGTAGTAATCTTTACTCCGGTATCTACTTCTTCATATGTTATAATTTTACGCTTTATAGCTTTTGCAGGTTTGCGATTTGCTTCTGCCGTAAAAGGTCCTTCGTCATTCATACTTTAAAATCTCCATAATCTTTCTTTTCGCGTGTTCCAAATGTATTTATTGGTGCAGAATCCTGACCTGAGTCAGAAATGTTTTGTGCAGAATCTTCTACATCATACAATCTCATTCGTGCTCTGTCCACTCCCACGATAAACCGTTTGTTGATTCCTGGGTCGTTGTACCTGTTTTTAAGTTGTTTGACAAGGATCTGGTTGAGACCTTCGAGTTCTTCGTTCGAGATGAGGGCGAACATAAGATCAGCTGTAGCAGGTAATCCGAATGATTCAGACGTGTCTTCCAGCCCGACGTCACTCGATCCATATCCACTTCTAGTTGTCTGAGTCGCTGATACAACGGGCACGTTGAATTCGACTGCAAGGCCGCGAATCTCTTCTGCAATAGATTTGATGAGGGAATACGTATTGATGCCACCACTTAATCCTTTTATGCGGGACGATGCACAAATGTTCAAGTAATCAATAAATATAATATCAGGTGCAAAGTCTTTTTTGAGTTTAAGTTCATTAAGCAATGCACGGAAATGTCCTACATGCGCTGAACCGGTTGGGTATTCTTTAATGATTAATTGACCAGTCGTCTTAGACGAGATCTTATTCACTTTGTCATCGAACATTTTCTTTGACAAGTTTTCAAGTTGATCAATTGGAACATTAAAGAGGTTAGCATCGATTCGTTCGGCTATTCTCTCTTCTGACATTTCCATAGTCAGATATAAAACATTTTTACCATCTGTCAATGCACCAGCAGCACAATGACACATAAATAGCGATTTACCTACACCAGTGCCAGCAAGGGCAATGTTGAGGCTTTTCTTTGGTAGACCACCCTTTGTAATAGTATTGAACTTATCAAGATCAAAAGGTAGTTTTTCTTCTGCAGTATGATAAAAGTCATACCGGTCATCAGCATTACCGACATAGTCGTGGCCGATGTTAGTATCAAATGAGACAGCAAGAGCATCAGACAAGATCTCAGGCAAAGCATTCTTTGTCTGTTTCTCATCACGACCATCAATAATCTCAATCGATTTCATGATAGCAAGATAGATTGCTCTATCCTGACACCACTTTTCACACGATTCAAGGAGCCAAGACTGATCGTCTTGAACTGGTTCCTTGATACTGTCTACAACTTCATGAGCTTGAATATGTGTTTGCTCAGGAAGGTTAGCGTTATCTAATTCAATAGACAACGCTTCAGGGGTTGGTAGTTTGTTGTACTTACTAACAAACTTTAATATTTCATCAAATACGAACCGCTGTGCACCCTCAAAATACTCCTTCTTTAAGAAAGGTATTGTTTTACGGGTAAACTCATCATTGGTTAATAGGTTCCGCAGAATCGTTGTCGGTACGTTTGCTATCATCATCATTTCCTATCTTATAGTTACCACTGTCAAAAGCATCTTCTAAAATGTTTTGCAACACTTCACCTATATAGTCTTGAAAGCTAGGATTCTCCAATAGAGATTCATCGCCTTCAATTAGTGTCCACATAAAGTTTAGTCTTGCAATACCATCTTCATCATCGTTGATTTCTTCGATCTTAGCACTTACTTTACCATATTGATACTTAGTACCAGCCCATTCGCCGGTAGTAAGCTCAACAGTATAGAAGTCATCTTCGGCACGTTCAACGAATTTGTAATCATTTGTGGTTACATTATACACTGGTCGTCTCCGATTGTACATCGCTAAATACATCAATATCTTCACCAAGCATAGATTTTAATCCAATAGTATAATGAGACTTAATGTATTCTTTAAGATTAGTTTCTGCGAAGATAGGTTCCCAGAACTCTTTAGTCAGTGTTTCCTTTTCACGGCACTTAGGATCTTCAAGAACCCCAGTCTCTTGATTAACTCTACAATACCATCCATTAGAAGGTTTAGCAACAAAGTTACCATGCATAGCAATATCAAGTAAACCACTATAACGTTCAATGCCACCGTCCCATGTTACAGATACCGGAATCTTAGATTTCTCTTTAACAAACCTTGATTTCTCAACATTGATAATAAAGTTATAACCTTTGATCTCAGTTCCAGTCTTTTGTTGTTGACGACCAAGGATCCAGATGTTATCAGCTGAATAGTAAATACCTGTACCACCACCAACGATATCCTTTGGAAACAAACCAATCTCTTTGTATGTGTGATTGATTGCAAGTAAAGGGATATTCTTCATTGTAAGATATGGCGTAACCATACGGAATAAACCTTTGAGTGCTTTTGCACGAGACATATCAGCAACTGATTTCTCATTGATAGCATCTTCTAATTCTTTCTTAGAAGCAAGGTTACCAATAGAATCGATTACGATAATAACACGATCATCTTTCTCAATAGCTTCAAGTTGTGATACTAGATCGAACTTAAGCTTTTCAACATCAGTAATAGGTGTATGCAAGATACGACCTGTATCAATGCCAAATGATTCAAAGTATGTCTGAGGTGAACCAAACTCTGAATCGTAAAACAACATGACAGCATCTTTGTGCTTATTCATATATGCTGCTGCCATAAGTAAAGCAAATGAAGTTTTAAAGTGCTTTGATGGACCAGCAAGGACCGTTAGACCAGAGCCTAGACCACCATCAGGATCGCCTGATAGAGCCACATTAATCATTGGGACTGGCGTACTTGCAAAGTCCTGTTGTGAGAAGATCTTCGAGTTAGCAAGGATGTCTGTACCCTTGATTTTTGAATTCTTCTTTAGTCTATCCATTACAGACATATATTTCTCCTATAAGTTTCATTAGGTATATTATACCATAAATTCATCGAGTTGTACACCCTTTTCTGGCGGTGTACCTTGTCTTTGTTCCCATCCTGATTCCCAACCTGAATTATTCATCAGGTCTGCAGATACGTGGTCAAATGTACCATTACCACGTGGTACATAGTTTTGACCAAATCGAACAAAGTCACACATCACATCTTCAAGGTCTTTTGCTTTTCCTCCGGTACGTTCTACCAGCAGGTTCATAAAGTCATCTGGTTTCCACCCGGTTGAGAGTCTTTTCATACAGCGGACAGCGTTGTTCCCTAAATAGGTGTGGCTGTCTACGTCAACATGTTGAGGGAAGTAATCAGAGCAATCCATAGAAAAGGCAGCATACACGAAATTAAATTTTCGGTGGCCTACTTCTTTGTTATAGCCATTAAGATAATCAACGATATCTTTATGACCGCGGGTTTCCTTTTGTAACCATTCTGTAAAATTATTTATCAAAGTTGGTAATTCACGCGTCATAAAATCTACATTAGATGTACCTTTTTTCGGTGCAGGTGGTTGGTTGCCAATGGATGTGAACATTGACTTACCTTGTTTTTTAGTAAATACTAGGTCGTTTGCCATCTCATTAATGGTCTCAAACTTACCCCAGAATTGTATTACATTATTACGATACCCATGATCGTTCTCAAACGATGCACCTGATCCCATAATCCTATGACATAGGAAAACATACAACCAGGTTTTTAGATCCCATTCTATAGAATCATTTGATTTGTTAAGTGCACGGCGTTCTTCATTTTGCCATCGCCACTTTGGAGTCTTAGATCCAAACCATAAGTCTTGTAGAACATTAGAAAACCCAGCAGCGTTACGTGTATAGCAATCGTATATATCAATAGTCTGCATTAATGGATCGTTAACAGCTTTATCAGCTTCAGGACATTTATAATCTAGATCTCCCCAGTTTACATTGTCTTGTAACCATTTAGCACGAGGATAATAATACTCAGAGAATATATCTAAAGCTTCTTCATTCAGCCACTGTTTTTTCATTCTTCACCCAATCTCTATATGAATCAATTCGATCGTATATAGTTTCATCTTCTAATACAGGTTCTGCACCTACGTTCCAGAACAAGATGTCTTTATCGCTGTTCTTAGGTATATACTTCCACACCTTACCGTCATATGTATCGATATTAGGAAACGGCGGAAGGTTTTCTTTCTTCTCTGATGCTGTAAATGCAAGAGGTTCTGATATAGGTTCTGCTACACCAAGTTCACCGGCTTTCATATTACGTGATACACAAACAGAAGTAAACTTAGCATTTGGCCAAGCAATTTGAAGTGCCCGTGTGAGCACGCCCGTGGACGTGGCTGTATAGACTTCATCAGGTTCTTCTATACTTTCGTATGCAACTTTTACAATACCAGCAGTTACTAACTCATGCTTTAATCCTAATGGAACAAAGAACGCATTAGGATGAGCATCAGCCCATTTCTTTGCAATAAGGTTTAAGTTAGGCATTGCTGCAATACGGTGGAATTCATATTCGCATCCGCGTTCTATACAACATGCTTGGTGCATTGATATACGTTTAGATGATGGCATAAAGAGTTTAACCTTTTTGCCATGACGTTTTGCTACATCCAGAAGAGAAACACCAGCAAGACCAGTACGAGGTTGAACATAAACAATGGTATCAATATGATCAGGGAGCGAAGAGATGAGACAGTCACCCCCGCGAACCTTGCTACCAACCAAGTCATCATCACGGACAACCCTGATACCATCATGAACGGTAATACGAGGTGGAGGATTAGGATCTTCCCAATCATAAGCAAGATAAAGATATTCATCTCTTGCATCATCAACTGTGTATAAGGGTCCAACATCTTTATTCACTCCATCAATTACATGTTTATTATGTGCCAAGTCCGGTTACTCCCCAATCATTTCTACGATAAAATGGTGGAGCTATATGGAAAGAAGATCCATGCTCCATATAGGTTTTTGCATATGTTTCAGGATTCATAGTATACCATTCTTCTGGTGGCATAACAACAGATCCTGCTTGTTTGTATAATTCATCAATAAACCTATTTGTCAAATCATGACGTTCTTGCCATGACCCATAGAATGGTTCTTTCTTATAGAACCCAGATTTAGGTATACGTCTTTCTTCGAACTCAACTGGAACTGGAGCGGCAAAAGATACTTTGCAATCATACATAGTCTCTAAAGCTTTACCTTGAGTTACATACTCCCGAATAAAGTTTTTAAGAACGAAATCAGTGTGTCGTAATATATGATGCCGAATATCAATAGAACCCAAACATAAAGTGATTGTACCAAACGGAGTAACTCCTCTGAGGAGAGACCGAATGCCTGCTTTAAGCGCCCCGTGTAAAGTTTTGCCATCGTTACGAAACACCATATCATTACGGTGGCTAAAAGAGCTTGTATGACTGTCGCCAATTGTCATGCCTTTCATTTTAAGATTTTCTTGTTTCATTGAAGAAACAGAGGACAATCTTGAACTTAGTCGGTCACACCATTCTTCAGTTATGCCTTCGTATGTGGTATTAGCACCAATACGTTTCTTAAGCATCTCACCGTAATCCGGCATATCATGATCAAGTGAGATAATATCATTGCATGAAGCAACGAGGTTAATACGATCAAAAACCTCCTTAGTTGCTCCACCAAAAAGATTTAATGTTCCGCCAAAGTTTGCACCATGATCAATGTAAACCCTATCATATGATTTTACCTTGGGTGTACACTTATGGTCAATAGAAGATCCTAATTGATCTCGCCATATTTGTGTCCAACCATGTACATGAGATTTCTCGTTGACAGGTATATTAGATATTGGATTAGTAATCACAGAATTCATAATCAACTCCAGCTTCTTCAAATATAGATTTACTTAATGCCCATGAATCCTGCCAATTGTCAGGTATATTCTGTCTAGGCATTACGATTTTTTTGATTCCTACTTGGACGATGCCTTTAGCACAATCAGAACAGACAGGAAGACCAAAGACAAATAAAGTGGATCCATGTAAAGATACTCCGTTATATGTAGCATTGTAGATGACGTTCATCTCAGCATGTACTACTAGTTTATATTTAGTAGGTCGGTCATTATACCGATCCTCGGAGTCATTAACTCCACGAGGAAAACCGTTGTATCCTTGAGATAAAATTTGACCTTTATCTCCGACTGCAACAGCTCCTATTTTACTTGATGGATCCTTAGACCAACTAGCAACTTGTTTAGCAAGTTCTAAGTATCTATTGTTCCATTTATTTGACAAGATCAAAATGCCTTTCGTATACATGCAAGTTCATTACTTGCCATGTTAACATACCCTTTTCAATAGGGTCTTTACCATGAACATAAGCCAATGAATTATAATCATCTACAAGACGATCCATAAGATGTTGTGCCCATGCATAATCATTTTTATAACCAAAAACTACATCATTAGAACGCATTTGAGAGACCATCATCAATACGCCATCTCTGATGTAGAATGTTTGTGCATTAGTACAAATAAAATCTGACTTACCATTCTCATCAAATTCAGTCCAGATTGATGGACGGTTGTAAATCATTTGTGCACGACGACTATCAGGATTTTCCCATAGTTCTTCTAGTGCGCGTTCATATTGAGAATAGTACTTATCAGAGAATACTAAATGACCATAGTTAGAATTAATATTACCATATGGATCAGATGCATATTGCCAGGCTGCAGGTGGCTGCTTGTCCACGCCATGGATGTCGTTAATATTAGTAGAGCCTGACTCATACCATTTAATCTCTGCATCAATATACTCTTTACTAGGTGTACCAAAGATCGAAGGTTCAGTTGCAAGGAAGTTTGCGCCAATCACTTCAATAGTCTTTTGACCGGTCTTATCAATAGTAAATGCTTCGTCTTTAAGTTCGCTGATGAAGAGCTCACGAATATCTTTTACACTATGCATTAACATGTTTGATTCCCTTTACAATTCTAGTAAGAGCATGCACATCACCGGCATCTTCTTTAGGTAACATATTGCATACCCTATCTGCCCATTCAGTTGCTTCATTAAAATTTTTAAAAGCCTTAAAACTACGCTGCTTATGCTGCTTAGTTGAAGGTTTATAATTATGAACATGAAAGCGCGGAGTATATGTACCTTTAGTATAATCAGGATAAAAAGATACTTTCTGACTTGATTCTACATGGGTGTATATTTGTTGAGTTTTAATGTTTTCTATAGTAAACATTATTCATCTCCTACTTTGTAACGATCATCCATATGAAGATGGCCATCAGACATATGAGTCATAAGAATCATAAGCTGAGTAGATGCGTGTGCAAGATGGCTTAGGCCAGATTCAGGATCTAGATCTTCACCGGACCAGAATGCATTTAAGTGACGTTGAATAGATGAGTATGTACGAGACCACTCAGTGCTATCGCCATCGTCACGCCAGTTATTAGGGCCATACTTGTTAGCACCGAAGCCGAGTACTTCAGCAACCTGATTGATTGCATCAACAGGAACTAAAGCTAAAGGGGCTTTGCCATTATCATATTTCATAGATGTCTCCGTTTCATTATTATTTGTATATTATACCACAGTTTTAGGTGCTTGTACATCTTTATTTTTGCTTATTTACCGCCATTCCACTGATTGCTCATATTTGATCCATTAACTCTGTTGTTAAAAGGCGATACTCACCACGCCTGTTAGCTAGTTTTATACCATTTCTTACATCTATCATTCCGTCAAATTTAAACGTAAGTAAATCACCTATTTTATAATCATGTTCTATGTTTTGATTATATGCTACAAAGTGAGTTAGCTGTCCTATTTCAAATGAATTTATGAACTTTCCAATATCTGAAAGAGTAACCATGTGAGACCATTGTGGGCGACGTTTAAGATCAATCAGGTATTCTAAATTTAAAGCCCAATCATGTCTCCACTGATAAGATTCGCCTTCAACCTTGTCTAAGACCTTAATCTTGCCAGCTTTTAACAGTGTTAATTCAAGGGCAAGAGCGTCTACATTCTTTCTCTTAGAGTATGATCCTTTTTTATATTCTACGTCTAAACGGTCTAACAACCATTGATCAACAACAGCGGTATGAGAGTTAATAGTTTCTGCTATAATTTTTATACTCATAATTGATTCTCCATAATATATGATATTGCACGTTCAGCTTCAGTGTCAAACGCTCTGTTTTTGTACCATCCGCCAGTATCTCGATCGAGCTCTTGACACATCATCACTAATTCTTGTGATGTGATGGGATATTTTTTACTTACTGCATTACCGGCTACTGATACCATAAATGAATACATTTTAGCATACCAACCAGTCTCACTAATTGCATTGTACTCAGCAATCATTCTACGACTTACAAATGGACAATCAGTATATGAAGTCCATGAGTAGTTTGTATTAGTTAAACCATTTGCTCTATATTGCATGATAGCTTGCTTCATTGAGTCAGGCATACCATCAAATATAGTCTTGGTTTTCTCAGGCATTGGATGCCTGCTTATAAGGAGCATAGGATCGATATGGTCACCAGGATTACTGAATATAAAGTTATTAGCGTTATTATACGTCGCTGGAATGTAATACATTCTAGATAAGTCTTTAGTCTGCTTATCTCCGATCGATCCGAGCTCTGTGTTGAGTGCCCACCAAAATCTTTTGATATCAGCCACTGCAACCTTTGATGTAAGTGGGAAGACAAGCCTGAACTTCGGTTTTTCCAACGTACTACTAGCAGTACTATAGCAAACGTAACAGAAATCTCCAAAGCTAGCACGTAGTTCATTTTCTAAATCTCCTTTAAAATCATGGTCATCAACATCTACTGCAGCCCATCCACCCCAACCAGTTACATTTTTATTAGCACGAGTAGTGCCTTCAATGTAACTAGCAGGGGAGATAAGTTGGGCTGCCTTCTTATCCTCTAATTTTTGCTTAGACAGTTCATACAACAAAGCCTCGAACTGTTGCCAATTCGAGAACTCCATAGACTTTTCAGTCTTGTTGTCGTATATACTTTTAAACAGCGTTAGGGAAGTCACCATGGTTTCCTTCGTGTGTAGGTGATGTCCACCCTTCTGGCTTCATTAGATCTGGTAAACCCCATGGGTTTGGCCGCTCTTCTTTAACACCAGGTTCTTTTGCCATATTAGCTTGATATACACGGTTCCATGCTTCATTAGCATCAACACCAAATACATCAAGAGTACCAATTGCAAATACACACATATCAATAAGACCATCAACAATCTCTTCTGAATCACCTGCATTCATTGCATCGAATGTCTCGGTTACTTCTTCTTGACACATATCTAATCGAAACTTAAGGTATTTCTTCATTAGATCTTTATCATCTTTGTTCTTTTCGAACCAATCCTTTACACCAAACTTGTGATGCATCATGTGGATATCATGTGCCCAATCTGTCATGTCTTTCTCCATTTTTAATTATGTTATAATTATACCACATTTTTAATGGTTTGTACACCATTATTTTCAAGTATAGTATCTATTATAGGATCTACGTTTACAACTGTGATTACAGCATCATCAGCATACGGATTCCTATATAATGCAAAGTAGTGAGATCCATATTCTGGATGTGCTTCTTCACGATGAAATATATCCACGTGGTAATCAGCAACACTATTTAGTTTAGTAGTACAAACGTATTTTACTACAGTACCATGCTTGTTGCTATATTCCTTTTCAGTCTTTGCTGTATCGAATAATGGTGTCATCCGAAGAAATCCTCTAGTGAGATCCTAGGTTCCGGAGACCAGCCAATCGCATCAAGGATTGGAATGATTGGATCTAGGAATGTCTTTTCGAATTGCTTACTGTAATCGATGTACTTATCAAGTTGTAACTCAGGCGCCAGATACGTGGGAAATGATACTACATTCTCACGAATAGGATTCGGAAGTTTAAGGTAACAGAACTTGATCTTCTCGCCATTCTGAATCAGCTCATACTTCTTCTCAAGGCTTGCTGCTTTGATATGATGATTGTACAACAATGCCCCACGTACGTGGATGGGTGTGCCTTTTGCATATATGCCATCACGCTTACGTGCCCACTTGCTAATATCATTTACGCCACGAGGGAAAGCAACCTGTTCGGCCGGTAGTGTGCTAAAGTATTCACGGAACTGTGCAATAGCTTTTTGAGTCTGAGCTTCTTCGCCGGTGATAATAACCTTGAATAAAGCTTTTAGTGCATCTCGGCATTGTGCCGGAGTAGAAGACTTAATTGCTTCAATGCCCATAATCTTAAGCTTTGGCTCTGCATACTGAACACCTTCATTGTTATGCACATTTAGAATATAACGTTTCTTAGCTGTCCAGATCCCACGATCAGCAATTGCTTCTCGAGCCATAACCATACGAGGTTTGTAACATGCAAACATATTGTATAACCGATCATATGATTTCTCAAGCATAGGGATAAACTGATCTTCACAAATCTTATCGATGGTTTCTACTTCTTCACCAGGCTTGACATACTTTTTGACAACCTCACCGAAGTTAACATATACAGAATCAGTATCAATTGCGATAACATAGTCTTTGTCTTTAGTTGCACACACCTTGTTCATAAACTCGTTAACAGACTTCTCAGCCCAACGAATCACAGTCTGACCAGTGAGAGTAATACCTTCGGCTACACGCAAGTCAAAGTAACGGAAGTACTTGTTACCGAGTGCACCATAAAGAGAGTTGAGCAAGATCTTAATAGCCATCTGTTCATTCTCATAACGAGAGATGTCACGTTCGATACGATAGATCTCAGCCTTGTTAGACTTATCGGCATTCTCTTTCTCTTGCTGAGCTGCTAGCATCTTCTTCTTGACGATACTACGCTCATTGTAATAATCAACAATGATTTTAGGCAGCACACCTTCTTTATCTTTCTTGAACGAAACACCATTAGCAGCAAGTGCATACTCTGGATTAGGATTAGAATGATTCTCGGTAAGGGCAATATCAGGATTCATGGTAAGACGTTCACCTTCGACAATAGTCTCGGGCGACATATTCCACTGAACAATGATGTTAGGATACAATGAGTTTAAATCGAAAGATACAACCCAGTCATGCATACCAACCTGAGGAGGTTTAACATAACCGCCTGGATATTCTGATTTAAACTTCTCACCGTTTGCTGGAACAATGATACCACGGTTAGATAGATCTCGGTAAAGAATAGAATCCCATATGGCAGTAGTACCAAGTGTATCTGAATAGTTAACACCACCACGATATGCCATAGTAAGTGCAAGAGTAATCAAACCCATCTTATCTTCAAGACGGTCAACAAGCTCAACATCTTTGATGTTATAGTCAATAAACTTTTGAAAGTCATGTTTGTATAGTGTATGCAAACCTGTAAACTCATCATAAGAAAGCTTACGTTCACCGAGTACAGTATGTGCAATATGATCAAGCTTGTATGATTCTTGTGCACCATATGAATAGCCAAACTTCTTAAACAACTCAAGGTAGTCTAGTTGCGATATGCCAGTGATTTCATATGATTGTAACTCACGACCCATCTGTTTGATTGTACGTGGATTGATTAAACCCCATGGGGAATATCTCTTTGCGACGTCAGGACCAAGGAGCTTACCAGTTCTATTGATAAGATATGGCATATCAAAGAAGCGGGTATTCCAGCCAGTGATAACATCAGGCGAATGTATTGCAGATCCCCAATGGTTGAGAAACTTTAGGAGCAGTTCTGTTTCTGATTCGCACTTCTCGTATATGACAGGACAGTCTTTCATAATAGACTTACTTACATCATAGTCATGCAGACCCCAGATGTAATAGATGTCATCGATGTTGTTTTTGATTGTAATGGAAATAACCGGATATTCTGCAAACTCTGGTTCGGGAAAGCCGTCATCAGATGCAACTTCGATATCGATCGTAGACACATTGATTCTATCACGATCGAATTCTATATTATCGGGAAACTTCTCTTGAAGATATTGGACAACATAGTTCTTGTTGCCATATAATTCTTTGGCGTTGATTCCGCCATACTGTTGTTCGTATTCTTTAACCTGACCCATCTTGTCAAATAGTTTAGGAGATACACGTGTACCGTCTAGGGCATACGCAGTTCCGTTCATATCTTTTTGGTAGAGGGTCGGACCAAACCTAATTCGGTCCTCGAATCTATGGCCGTTTTTGTAGCCACGATATAGCAGACTATTGCCGTAACGGGCAACATTTGTGTAAAATTCCAAATTGGATCTCCATGATGTAACAGGTCAATTATACCACATATTGAGTGATATGTACATAATAAAATTAGTGCCACTTTTCTGTTGCTAAGCAAGTGGCCAGCTCCCTGTGATTAAGCCGCTAGGGCGAATCCAGATGGTTTGTAATTGTCATTTGCAATTATCATTTTTGATCTATACGCGATCATCCGGTAAACTCCACTTCACTACAACACCTGTCGATCCTATTTCGACCCCATCAAAGATACACTATAGCTTTTTTCCCTAACGAACTAAGAACCCGGGGTAGTCTAGCGAGCCAGCCACGGCTGTTTTGTTAATAGTGTATCTATGGTGGAGTCGCCGGGTACCGCCCCCGGGTCCAGTATGCTTTCACGTTGCTTCAACGTTTACATCTTATTTATACATTATACCACGTTAATGGTATAATGTACACAGTTTTTTTTAATTATAATCCGTTTGGTACAATTATATAATGAATTGCAAGTACTACACCTACAGAAGCACCTAGACCAACCATCATCTTCAAGAAGTCTTTACCAATCAATGGGAAGACAACTTTGAACTTTTCTTTGCCGGTTACAGTTGCCATTGCAAGTTCACGACCACAAAGCAAACCAACAAATACCCATGTTGTTGACATAGGAATATCATTCAGTTCTTTAAAGAAGAAAAGAATTAGCCAATAGACACCATCAATAATTGTAGCGGATCTTACATAACGCGTGTTATGTTTTTCAAGTACGATCTTTTGAATCTTACCTCCGCCTTCACGGAACATATACCAGAGACCAACTATGAATACAGTACTAATACAAATCATAAGATCCCATGGAATAACACGTGGAAGAAACACAGCAATATTGGCAATATCATGTGATAGCCACGTGAACCATAAAAAGCCTGTAGTAACCCATTGACCAATACGCCAATACTTCTTATGTTCTTCTTTTACTTCTTTAGCTTCATCTAGGATTTTAGATACTACAATCCAGATAGCATAAGCTGCGACTGCTGCTACTGCATATCCCATCATAGATTTCATCAACATTTTTTCTAGAATGAATGTACTTGCAAATGCACTAAGTACTAGGAAGGATGTTGATACTGGTACTCCAACACGTGTGAGAATCAGCAAAAGTCCTGGTGCCATTGCGTGGTACCATTGGATATCTTGAAATGGTATTTTATTTAAACGGCCATATGAAATGTCACCACCGTTCATATACCATCCATACCATAATGTATAAAGCAGTACTGCACTAGCTGCAGCCCACATAACTTTCCAATTCACTCTCTCATTATTAGATGCGATCCAGGTGCCTAGAGTCTGCACTGAATCATTTGCAATAACAGAATATGCAGCAAATAAAAAACCTACTGCCATCCATAAAGTTACAAGTTCCATTGTAATTTCCTTTATATAAAAAAAGAACGCTTAATTGCGTTCTTCTCTATATATCAGATTACTTTACTTCATCTATCTGTTCTTGTGTGACAATACCTTCACCTATCAATCTAACTCTATTTGCAAGGTGTGCAGCATGAGACTCTGCTTTAGATCCTCCAGTGTATGGAACACAATGACCTTCTTCTGTCATTATCTGAGTAACCATTCTTCCGTCTTTAGCAACAAAGTCGCCAAGTACACGGCCGAACTTGCCCTTCATGTCTTCGCCATTTTTATTGATTTGTGTGCGTAGTACGCTAGTCTCTCCAAGCAACTCTTGTAATCTTGCTTTGGCTGCTTTACCGAATAGCTTTTCTACTTTATCACTTGTACGTGACTCGGGTGTATCAATACCCATAATTCGAACTCGCTCATCTGCCATGATGATACCGAATCCTAGATCGATATCTACATCAACTGTATCTCCATCGATCACTCGCACTATTGTGCATTT
>FZLS01000193.1 GCA_900197625.1 Rhodobacteraceae bacterium Water-Bin34
CTCCAAGAACTATCGCAGTGCCTGCATATACACCACTGAGTAGAGTTATTGCATATTCGGGAGGTATTTCTGATAGTGGTTCATTGCGAAATATTTCATTAAGTCAAATTGGTGAAACAACACAAACAGTAGATTTTTATAATTTTTTACAAAACCCATCATCAGAATTAGACCCGCTAATAAAAAATGGTGCACGCATATTTGTTCCATTTAAGGGGCCTACAATTGCAGTAACAGGATTTGTAAACAACCCTGGAATATATGAATTACCAAATGATAAATCTGAAATATCAATAAAAAATTTATTAAGTATTACTGGAACTTCTTTCTTGCCCTCTGGAGCTAAATTAAAAATATCTTATTTTGACTCGAACGGACAAATAGCAACACGTTTGGCAGTTAGAAATGAATCACTCAAGAAAGGCGAAGCACTCGAGATAGGTTTTATTGAAACGCGTGATTTAAATATATCTAAAGTCTATGGGGCTGTTTTGAAAGACTTTGAAATAAAAACCGACAAACCATTAAGTATAAGTGAAGTAATAAAAGATGGTGCAGTATTGAGTTTAGATACATACACATCGTTTGCATTAATTATCGGCAAAGAAGTTCAGGCTATAAATCTAGATGAAGCTCTAGAAGATGATAGCATTACCTTACCTGTTGGTTCGGATTTACGATTGTTTACAAAAGAAGAATATCTAGGATTGGTTGCTTCAGATCCTAGTCAGTCACTTGATCCTCTTGCATCCAAGTTTGTTGAGGCAAATGTAACAGAAATTTACCTTGGTGGTTCAAGGATTGCATATGTCCCACTAAGCCAAAAGCAAAAGCTTTATAATATTAAAGAAGTATTAAGAGGTGGATCGATACTAAATGAAGACGGTTATCTGATAAATAATAATATCTACACATCGTTTGCATTAATTGTTGGCAAAGAAGTACAGGCTATAAATCTAGATGAAGCTCTTGAGGATGATAGCATTACCTTACCTGTTGGATCAGATTTACGATTGTTTACAAAAGAAGAATACTTAGGATTGGTTGCTTCAGACCCCAATAAATCACTTGATCCGTTGGTTTCCAAGTTTGTTGAGGCAAATGTAGCAGAAATTTATCTTGATGGTGTGAGAATTGCTTATATTCCGGTTGATCAAGATAAGGAACTCTATGAGTCGGTAAAGAATTTTTACATTCCAAGTGCAAAAACTGTATATGATTTAGCTCTCATAGAGAACAAAAATGGGGTTGAGGCGTTTGATCTTAGATTTGCAATGGAAAAACATAACAATCCAAATCATTATCATCAAAAATTAGCTAGTGGTGATAGATTATTTATTTTTGAAGATAATTTTTTCAGCCAACTAATCCGCGAACAGGTAGGCGGTGTTTTTTATAATATTACTGATACAGAACAAACGGACGAAATAGCAGCTGAAAATTTTAATTTAGAATTATTAAAATTACGTCAAGAATTAAATAATAATAAATTAAAGTATCAGCAGAATATAGAGTATTCTAAAAAATTACTTCAAAAATCTGATTTAATAAAAATTAGTTTAGATGGAGAATTATTTTCAATTTTGCCTTTTTCAGAAGGTATAACTTCGTCTGATATATATGATAAATTAAAAGGTAAATTGCCCACGTTACAAAACGAATTTGTAATAGTTCAAAATACGGATAAAAATTCATCTGTAAAAATAAAAAATATAAACTATGAATTTAAAATTAAAAAAAACGACACCATCAATTTGATCAGCCAAGGTATTTACCAAAAAATAATAAACTCATATGACAATACAGAATCTTCAGCTTTAATGAATGATGTAAGGGAAAGTGATGCGGTAAAAGTTTATTATGATGGAACGTTAAATTTACTCTTATCTCCAAACTTTGCTTTTTCAAAACAAAAAATATTTAATAAAATTACAAATTCAAGTAACTTCTATAAATTATATATTGGTTTAGATACTAATCAAAATAATGATAATGGATGGATTTTACGTACTTACGATGCTGCTACATTATTTTCTGATTCAGAAAATATAATCGCACATGAATTTAACACAGTTCATATGTATTCTGAACAATATATCAGAGATAATTTTTTAAATATTAGCAATGAACAAGATCTACTGAAAGATGAGGGTTACGCTAATAGTATTAATGAAAATAGAAACCCTGAGCTTGCAGCAAACACTATTGAAGCTGAAAGTTTAGAGCAAATTAATACTGAGATTATGAGTAATGTGAGGAAGAAAAATATAGATGATGTATCAAGTCAGTCGAATGGTTCTCTAAGTTATATTTTTAAAGACATGGCTTCAAAACTTCGAGTTATTAATGGGGCAGTTATGTTCCCTGGAGCTTACCCAATAGCCGATAAGGCGAGATTGAAAGACTTAATTGACCTAGCAGGCGTAATAAAGTCAAAAGCAGCTTCTAATATTTTACTGTCAAAATCTATAAAAGAAAACGATACATTAGTTTTATCAGAGCCTAAAATTTTTAGACTAGATGGCTTGGCGAAGAATGAAACAATTCTTTCAGGTGAATATTATGTAACTGTACCAAGAGCAATAAACCAATCCATAAATGGGTTTATTGAATTATCAGGAGAATTCATGGTTCCTGGCAGTTATCCTTTTTCCAGGGATGAGGCTCTACAAGAAGTAATACAACGAGCTGGAGGCCTAGCAGACACAGCTTATCCTTTAGGCGCTGTTCTAGAAAGAAAATCAATTCGAGCCCAAGAGAAAGAATCTAATAATATCTTGGCTGGCCAATTAGAGGCATCTGTTCTTTCATTGGCACAATCTGACCTTGAAGGTGTAGGTGACCAAATAAAGGCTGTGTTGGGTTTTTCTCAACAATTAAGAAATTTGCCAACTACAGGCAGAATGACCATAAACATAATGGATAGTAATGATAATCTTTATTTACAGGATGGTGATAAATTGATGCTTCCTAAAAGGCCATCACATGTGTCCATAATTGGTGCTGTTCAAAGAATGACCGTTGCAAGTTATAGCCCAAACAAGACTTATAAAGATTATATATTTTCTGCGGGCGGTTTGACTAAAATGGCAGACGTTCGTAAAGCTTATCTATTATTGCCAAACGGAGAAAGTCGCTTGGTAGATAATAATACAGTTATTCCAGTTGGTTCTGTTGTTGTTGTACCACCTAAAATAGATAAATTGTCTATATTAGGATTAACAGATATTATTTCACGAGTTATGGGTAATATCGCGACATCAATCCTAGCCATAAATAATGTTAATTAGAATATTCATAAGATATTATACATTGATAATATTATTGTTGATGCTGCCTATGTCTGTTCATGCAAGAGAAATTAACCATATTTCAACTGACTCTAGCAAGTCACCTGTAGAAAATATTGACCAATTTTTTACACAAAATTCTCAAAAAAAAAATGCAATTTGGGTGCCAAAAATTAATGGAAAAAGTAGATATAGTTTTTCAATACCGAAGGATGCGTATTACATAGCAAAAAAACATGCAGATACATCTGACCTATTTTACTTAAGTGAGATAAACGACAGTGGGCTTAAATTTCATTCAAATAAATCAAAAAACATAGATATTATTATATCAGACAATAATTCAAACCTAATTTTAAGCCAAAGTATTTTATC
>FZLS01000249.1 GCA_900197625.1 Rhodobacteraceae bacterium Water-Bin34
TCGATTATACTTGAAACAATAATTCTTTCGAGACAGATGTTTTTGAGTTTAGCATTCAAAACAGCAATTGGTATGTCATTAATATCTATGATTGCCATGGAAGCTGCAATGAACATTACAGATGTTATATTGACTGGTGGGGCAATTTTAAAATGGTCTATAATACCTTTTATGCTATTTGCTGGATTTATAACTCCACTTCCATATAATTATTGGCGATTAAAAGTCTTGGGCAAGGCATGTCATTAAGGGAAAATGGATGTTTGAAAAATGTTCTATCAAGTTGAATCAAAAATTTCCTCACTATTGTTTTATTATATTCTTGCGAATAAGTAATAAAAGTCTTTTGATATAGAATATTTACAGTGTGATGACATCGGAGATTTCAATGGGAAAACCAAAAATATTGTTAACAAGGCGATGGCCAGAGAAAGTGGAAATAAAACTTTCAGAAATTTACGATGTTACATTTAATGATACTGATACAGCGCTTAACATAAATGATTTTTGCGAAGCATTAAAAAAATATGATGCAATATTGCCAACCGTTACTGATATAATGCCAAAAAAGATTTTTGAAACTACAGATATACGAACTCGAATATTGGGCAACTATGGTGTTGGGTATGCACATATTGATATATCAGCAGCACAATCTTCGGGGATTACTGTAACTAATACTCCTGATGTTCTATCTGATTGTACTGCCGATATAACTCTTACTTTGATGTTGATGGCTGCAAGGCGAGCTGGAGAAGGAGAGCGCGAAGTTCGTGCTAATCAATGGGAAGGTTGGAGACCAACACATTTAGTTGGAACTAAATTGACTGGAAAAACACTTGGTATAATTGGTTTTGGAAGAATCGGACAAGAAGTTGCAAAACGTGCCCATCATGGATTTGGGATGAAAATTTTAGTTCAAAATAGATCTTCAATTGACCCCAGAATTCTCTCTCATACCAATGCAGTTCAAATTGATAAAATAAATGATTTATTACCTAATATTGATTTCTTATCTTTGCATTGTCCTGGGGGTGAAGAAAACCGTGATTTAATCGGCTCTGAAGAATTGAATTTAATGAAAGAAGAATCAATCTTAATTAATACAGCACGTGGAGAGGTAGTGAATGATAATGCATTAATATATGCTTTGAAAAATAAAATAATTAATGCTGCTGGTTTAGATGTTTACAATGGAGAACCTAATTTAAATAAAGATTATCTAGACTGTAATAATGCAATACTTTTGCCACATTTGGGTAGCGCAACGAATGAAACACGTGAAGCTATGGGCTTTCGCGTAATCAAAAATCTCAATGAATTCTTCTCAGGCAAAGTACCCGTAGACAAAATTTCCTAATTGAAGATAAAATTATCACTGGCAGTCCCTAGGGGAATTGAACCCCTCTTTCCAGGTTGAAAACCTGGCGTCCTAACCGATAGACGAAGGGACCGCACTGTGATGAGCCGGTGTTTAGGCCAAGGAACTTCCTCTTGCAAGATATATTTTGCAAAAAAGAAAAAAATTTATCAATATTTTTCCGAAGTAAAAACACTTTATTAAAGCGTGTTAATTTACTATCGCAACATCTTCTAAATTAAGTTTTGGTCGCATTCGACCATTCCAATTATCAATTTCTAATCTTCCAGCAATATGAAAAATATGCCCTTTATGGTTTACCAAAGTTTCACCTAAATCACTTTTAAAAGCTCCAAATGCAATTGCATCAATTGTACTGCCAGAATCATCAATAAATCTTAGTCTTAAATGAGTTTCACCAGCCCTTTTTGCAAAAGCTACACGCATAAATGGAATTGCAAACTTCGGACTAGATGCTCCAGCACCAAATGGACCAGCAGTTTCTAATTGTTCTAGTAAATCAATTGTAATTGCAGATATTGATAAAGCGCCATCTAATGGTAATTCTTTTGACTGAATTTTTTCAGAGTCTTGTTTTGTAAGGAGTTCGTTTAACCGTGACATGGCTGTGTCTAAATTTTTCCTTTCCAAGGATAATCCAGCAGCCATTTTGTGACCACCACCTTTTATAATCAAATTTTCTCTTTGCAAGGATGCTATAGATGATCCTAAATCTATTCCACTAACTGATCTTCCTGATCCTTTACCTAAATCTTCATCCAAACCAATGATTACAGTAGGTTTATTTGTAATTTCTTTAATCCTTGAGGCCACAATACCCACTACACCAGGATGCCAACCTTCACCAGCTGCCCAGACTAAAGTATTATTTGTCCC
>FZLS01000018.1 GCA_900197625.1 Rhodobacteraceae bacterium Water-Bin34
TTTCATCTAATAAATTACTTAACGGAAGGCGAACGTCTTCATTACATTTACCTAACAGTGAAACAGCATATTTTGCGCCTACTAAACCTGGCTCGGTAAAAATTGCTTCATGTAATGGCATCAATTTATCTTGTAAGTCTAATGCAGATTTAAAGTCGCCCTTTGCCAATGAATTTTGAAATTCAGCACATAATTTAGGAGCGACGTTAGCCGTTACAGAAATAGCACCTACACCACCATGTGCATAAAATCCTAATGCGCTAGCATCTTCTGCAGACATTTGGATGAAATTTTTACCACACTCTCGCCTTTGTTGTGTTACCCTGTCCATTGACCCAGTTGCATCTTTTACCCCAACAATAAATTCAAGCTTGGCGAGTTCACCCATTGTTTCGGCGGTCATGTCAATTACAGATCGCCCTGGAATATTATAAACAAATATAGGCAATCCAATATCATTTAATGCTGCAAAATGAGCGTATAAACCTCTTTGTGTAGGTTTGTTATAATACGGGGTCACTACAAGTGCAGCGTCTGCACCAACATCTTTTGCAAATTGCATTAGGCGAAGAGCTTCAATAGTATTATTTGAGCCGGCACCTGCAATAACAGGTAACCTTTTTGCATTGTGCTCTACAACAACGCGAATTACTTCTTCATGTTCAGAATGAGAGAGTGTTGGGCTTTCACCAGTCGTGCCTACTGGCACAAGCCCGTGGCTACCTTCAGAAATATGCCAATCAACCAAATGTTTAAGTGCATCAACATCTACTTTTCCATTTTTAAATGGTGTGATTAGTGCTGGCATTGAACCTTTAAACATAACATTTCTCCTAAAAGTAAGTGATTCAAAATTTCTATAACCCTAAAATAGCATTATGTGTACCATGAAATTCAACTTCAATAATAGGTTGCTTTGAGAATAAACATTTTTATCATAAGAATATGTAAAATTTTCTGAGATCTAGATGTTTCGAATATTAAAAATTTGTATGATATTCATATTTCTGTGCACATCACCGACTTATGCACAATCAAACCCTGATGATGTTTTAAAATTATCTAAGGGATTGGATGCAATTGAACGTGAAAATTATACTGAAACTAACGTTCATCTGAAAGAATTAAAAAACCCAATTGCTAAAACAATTTTAAAATGGGCGATGCTACGATCAGGACATGGAGATTGGAGAGAATATCAAAATTTTTTAAATGATAATCCACAATGGCCTGGTTTAAAGAAGTTAAAAGAATACGCAGAGTTAAAAATACCAGAAAATGGGAATCCCCAAGACATATTGGATTTTTTTGGCAAGCAAAATCCACAAACTGGTTTTGGGGCATTGAAGCTAATTAATGCTTTGATTGCCACAAATAAAAGCAATAGAGCCAACAAAATTTTGTATTATTCATGGGGTAATCTTTCATTATCTTTAAACGAGCAGAAAGATTTTTTAAATTATGAATTATTAACTGAATTTGATCACGAAGATAGAATCAATAATCTTTTGTGGCGTGGTGATGTGAAAGGAGCAAAAAGTATTTTGCACCTTTCATCTTCAAAAATGCAAAAGCTTATAAAAGCAAGAATTGGATTACAGTTAGGAGCTTCTAATGTTGATCAATTAATTGCAAGCGTACCAAATATATATAAAGATGAACCAGGATTAGCATTTGACAGGTTTCAATGGCGTATTCGAAAAAACCGTTGGGATGATGCGGAAAATTTATTGATAGATAGAACGCAAATATCATCTAGTCTTGGTAGGCCGGAAAAATGGGCAAAACGCCGCCGAGGATTTGCAAGGCGAGCTATGCGAGCAAACCAACCAAAATTAGCATATTATTTAGCTAGCAACCATCAATTAACTGCAGGTGCAAATTATGCAGATTTAGAATGGTTATCTGGATATATTTCTATGGTTTACTTAGATGCTCCTGATCAATCGCGAAAACATTTTGAAAATTTCAATCTGGCAGTTTCATCACCAATTAGTAAGGCTCGTGCAGGATATTGGCTCGGCAAAGTAAATGAAAAATATGGTCAATTGGAGCAGGCGGCAAAAGATTATAAAGTTTCAGCTAATTTTCAAATGACTTACTACGGACAATTATCTTCAGAACGGTTAAAGTTAAATAACAATCAGTCTTTTTTTAATGATGAAAGTATATTTAGTTGGAGAACTGCTAGTTTTGTTGATGATTCAGTTTTTCAAGCTGCGGTGTTATTACATAAAGCAGAAAAGTTTGTAATGATGCGATGGTTTATGACGCATATGGCTGAAACGTTAGATCGCGATGGATTATTGAGGTTATCAAATTATGCGCATGAGAAAAATGTGCATTTTGTAGAAATTGGGATTGCAAAAGAGGCAGCTAAAAGAGGAATTATTTTACCTAAGGCATATTTCCCTATAAATGAAATACCTACATACTCAAATAATATACCACCAGAAGTTATTCTATCTATTGCTAGGCGAGAAAGTGAATTGAATATGAACGCTATTAGTCCAGCGGGTGCTATAGGACTGATGCAGATATTGCCGTCAACAGCAAAGCAAATGTCAAAGGAGCTGGGTATTAAATTTTCTTATAAAAAGCTAAAATCTGATGCAAAGTACAATGTAAAGCTTGGGTCTGCTTATTTAAGCAAACTTATTGATATGTACGAAGGTTCGTATCTATTAGCTTTTGCAGCATATAATGCTGGACCAAGAAAAGTTAATGAATGGATTAAGCTTTACGGAGATCCCAGAGATTCACTAGTATCTGTAATAAATTGGGTTGAACATATTCCATATAAAGAAACGCGAAATTACGTTATGAGAGTATCAGAAAGTCTACATGTGTACCGCATTAGAATTAATGGAAGTACCCCTTCAGTAAGTTTAACAAAAGATTTAAAGTAAAGTCAGTTTTGTTTGATTATTCTCTCACGCCAAAGAGTATATAATCCTGCTAAAATAACAATACTCGAACCAATTGCTGTAGTAAGCTTTAAACTTTCTCCAAATACTATCATGGCTAAAGCGGATCCAAAAACTAGTTGTAAATAAGCAAATGGTTGTACCCCGCTTGCCTCGGCTACTTCATAACATTTTATTAATAAGTAGTGGCCAAATGCACCTGTAACACAAAGTAAACACATCCACATCCAATCAATGGAACTCATGGATTCCCAAAAAAATACACCAACCAAAGTCGTAACAATTAGTCCTGTAACTCCAGTCCAGAAAAAGCTGGTTGCAGCACTATCTTGTCTAGAAACATATCTGGTTAGAAGTCCATATAATGCAAATAAAATTGCAGAGCATAATGGAAAAATTGCGTATATACTGAACACTGAATATCCTGGTTGGAGAATTATTATAATTCCAAAAAAACCTATAAGAATTGCAAAGGATCTGCGCCATCCAACACTTTCACCCAATATAGGTCCTGATAATGCAGCAATGATTAATGGATAAATTGTAAATATAGCTAAACTTTCAATCAGTCCAATTAAAACAAAACCAAGTACCATAATGCAAATTTCAACAGCAAGTATTATACCTCTTAGACATTGTATTATAGGCTGGTTTGTTGATGCAGCTTTCCTAATTGAACCAACATTTGCCTTAGCCCAAAAGATTACAAATGCCGCAAAAAACCAATATCTAATCATTACTATCATAAATACATTGTATTCACCTGCTAAATAACGTGAAATACCATCCTGCATTGCAAACACAAATGTAGTCGCTATCATTAATATTACGCCAAGACGAAGATTTGTTTGTTCCATTGTTAATTCCAAAGATACGATTGAAATACTTATTTTTTAATTTTATGAGATGAGGCTTCTATTATATGTACATAATACGCAGCAATAAGACTGATTAATTTAGTAATCAATAATATAAATAAAAAACTATACGCTCCATTTTCTTCAGTCAACATTATCCCCATTAAAGTAGCGACTATAGCGCCAAAAGCGACAGCCATTGCTCCAGATAATCCTGATGCACTACCTGCTAAATCTGAACGGACATTCATAATGCCAACATGGCTGCTTGGTAGAGAAAAACCATTCCCAAGCCCTATGAAAACCATAGATCCAAAGATTGTAAATGTTGAGATATATCCCTTTAAAACTAAAATAAGGCCCAGTGATATTCCAAAAACTGCTATAACCCGTCCAACCAAAATCATTTGAGTTAAGCCCAAATATTTACTGAACTTTGTTGAAAAAAAACTACCAATAAAAAACCCTAGAGATGTTGTCCCAATTAAAAGGCCTAATTCTGTTGGGGGTAAATTTAATACTTTTGTTGCCACGAGTGGAGCACCACTTAAAAAACCATAAAAACATGCAACAGATGAAGACATACATATAGAATACCCCCAGAACTTGCCTGATTTAAATAATTTTGGATAAGTAGAAAATTGTTTATGAAATGTATCACTTTTTTGTGTATTTGTTTCACCTAAATCAAGCCATATCAAAACAAGTAGAGAAACACCCATAATTAGATATACCCAAAAGTTTGTCCGCCATCCATAAAGTTCATCAAGGAAGCCTCCAATCAAAGGTGCTATCATTGGAACAATGGCCATAGCCATAGCAATGATTGATAAGATTTTTACTGCATCTTTTGAATCCATCATATCGCGCACAATGGCTCTTGAAAGCGCAGTTCCTGAAATCATTGCCCCTTGTAAAATTCTAAAAAATAAAAACCACCAAATGTTTGAGGAATAAATGCAGCCAATTGTTGAGAAACAAAATATTATAACACTAAACAAAAGAATTATACGCCTTCCATATCTATCAGAAAGGGGTCCTATAATAATTTGTAGAAATGCAGTAACTGCCAAGTAACCAGCTACTGATATATTCATGACACGATAAGATACATCAAACTCTGTTGCCATGTTTGCTAAAGAGGGCAAAAACATATTTAGCGATACTATAGAAGCGGCTGTAATAACAATTAATGTTATCAAATGTGGGTTTGATTTGGCTGCTAAAAATTTCATTCTTTGCGGCCAATGCTCATGTGACGCTTCTTTTTAAATCCCTTTGTACGTTTAACATTGAAGCCTGAATTAGATAAGCTTCTACGCACAAATCCTGCTGCTGTGTATGTTGAAAATGTACCATATTGTGTGGTATGATTTGCTACAGAATTTAGTAAATTAGCTCCCCATAATTCAGGGTTTTTTGCAGGACTAAAGCCATCCAAAAACCAAGCATCAGCATAGTGATCCCATGTTTTCAGCGTTTTTCTTGCATCACCTACTATTATGTTAGCATCTAAAGTAGGGGTTTTGATAGTCCAGCCATTTTCAAGTTGATGAATTAACTCATTTGTCAATTGAGTTAATTCTGGCCAATTTTTTAATGCTTGCGACATATCATTTAAAGTCATGGGGAATGCTTCGAAGCTAGTATACTTAAGAGGTGTAGTGTGGCCTAATTCTATCCACAATTGCCAGGTAGATAAAAGATTTAGGCCAGTTCCAAAACCTAATTCTGCTACATGAAATCCATCTTTGAAGCGTTGATGTAAGTTATTTCCTGACAAAAAAACATGTCTTGTTTCTTCCAGGCCATCAAAAACTGAGAAATAGGGATCATCAAATTTTTTTGATATGGGGGTTCTTTCATCTTGCCATTCAATTGATGCATTTTTTATCTGGTCGCACATATGATTTTGCCTTAAATAAAAACAAAGTTTAACGCTCATGGCTCTAAAATGACAACTACTAAATCATATGATGTAATAATTATTGGCGCTGGTATTTTTGGCCTTTCTTGTGCTTATGAGTGCTCAAAACGGAATTTATCTGTTTTAGTTGTGGATGCTAAAAAAATTGGGTCAGGTGCATCAGGTGGAATTTTGGGTGCAATGGCTCCATATACTCCTGATCAATGGCATGAAAAAAAAGAATATCAGTTTCAAGCCTTATGTTCGGCAGAAAAACATTGGAAAGATGTTGAAAAATTATCATCAATCTCATCTGGATATGGACGAATTGGTAGAATTTGCCCAATTATTCACGAACGTGTTTACAAATTAGCACTTAGTAGGCGTAAAGATGCAAAGAAGAATTGGGGAAAATTCAAATGGGATGTAATAAAAAAGCATGAATTAGTTTCATTAGATGCAGCACCATATGGACTTATTTATGATAATTTTTCAGCACGGATTTATCCCTCAAAAGCTTGCCACTCATTGGCTCAAGCATGTAGTTTAAATCACGTAGAATTCCGTGAGAATACTAAAGTTACAGACTTTGACTCGAACACAATTTATGGTGAATGGGGTAAAGAAACAGCGTCATCCATAATTATTGCTAGTGGATATGAAGGCTTTGATTTTATAAAAAGTTATTTTCCGATTACTATAGGGTCTGGAGTTAAGGGGCAGGCAGCACTTATTGATATCGACCTAAGAGATATGCCTCAGATCTATGCAAATGGAATTTATATAGTTCCTCACAGTGATGGAACAACCACTATTGGCTCTACTTCAGAAAGAAATTGGTTGGAGCCATATAATACAGATTTCCAACTTCATGAACTCATCAAGAGAGCAGAAGATATTTGTCCTACAATTGAAAATGCAAAATTAATTAAAAAATGGGCAGGCATAAGGCCTAAAGCACGCCGTAGAGAACCTTTAATTGGTAAAATACCAAGATCTGATAGCATTTATTTAGCAATGGGAGGTTTCAAAATTGGATTTGGTATTGCTCATGAAATTGGAATATCAGTTGCAGATTTAATTGAAAATAAACCGAACCGATTACCTAAAAGTTATACAATTGAACATCATTTAGAGTAAAAGAATTAATACTCTACCCCAATCTGGGCTTTTATTCCCGCTCGAAATGGATGTTTTAATAATTCCATTTCAGTAACTAAATCAGCAATTTCTATTAAATCGTCTTTTGCATTGCGCCCTGTAATTACTACATGGGTCATCTCAGGTTTTTCTTCTACTAGAAATGTAACAACCTCGTTTATGTCGACATAATCATATCTTATTGCAATATTTAATTCATCAAGAAGAACCATTGAGTTCGAGGGGTCGCGGATTAGATCCTTTGCTTTTGACCAAGCTGCTTGTGCCATTTCAGTATCGCGGGTTTTATCTTGTGTTTCCCATGTGAAACCTTCTCCCATAGTATGAAAAGAGCAGATGTCAGTAAAACGATCAAGTATCATATCTCTCTCACCAGTTGACATGCCACCTTTTATGAATTGCACAACTGCAGATTGCATTCCATGAGCAATATGCCGAAATATCATACCAAAAGCTGCTGTTGATTTACCTTTACCTTTGCCAGTGTGAACAATAATCAGACCTTTTTTATCAGTCTTTGTTGCCATGATTTTATCACGGGCAGCTTTTTTTTTGGCCATTTTCATCGCGTGTCGTTCAGTATCTTCTGACATTTTATCACCTTTTAAATTAATAATAATTCCTATTTTGGCAGATCGTGCTACATATGCAACACCGCAAATCTAGCGTATTTTTTTAGTTTTAGATTCTAAAATATTATCGATTCTTAAATATGCTGAGTTTGATTTGGGTACCCACATTTTACGATTTATAGCTTCCTTAAACCGTTCTGCCATTTCCAACAGAGCTGAAGGGTTATGTTCATTAATAAATGTTTTTGTTTCTTCGTCACCTATAAAAGCAGCCTCTATCATATCAAAATGATGATTTTGTACTGCGCCCGTGGTTGCGGAAAATGCAAATAAATAGTCAAGTGTTGCAGCCATTTCAAAAGCGCCTTTGTACCCGTGTCGTTTTACACCTTCGATCCATTTTGGGTTGACCACTCTGCTGCGCATTACCCGGCTAATTTCTTCATCTAAAGTCCTTATTATCGGACGTTCCGGTCTGGAATGGTCATTATGATATATTGGTCGATCACGGCCTTGAATTGTTGATATTGCCGCTGCTGCACCACCTTCAAATTGATAATAATCATCACTATCTAAAATATCATGTTCACGATTATCTTGATTTTGAACGACTGCATCCACTTGGCTCAATCTTGTTTCTAGTGCTTTTCTTGCTGACTTACCCTGCGAGTTTTTTCCATATGCATAAGATCCCCATTCAAGATAGCTTTCTGCAAGGTCAGCTTTTTTAGACCAAAGCTTCTCATCAATCATGGCCTGTAATCCAGCACCATATGATCCAGGTTTAGAGCCAAATACACGATATGCACTATCTTCATTGCTTTCGGTTCTAAATTTATGAGCAGCTGGATTTAACTCTAAGGGTTCATCTAGCTCCATAATTGCTCTTGCTGCACTGTCAACTAAGGCCATTTGTTGTGGAAATGCATCTCGAAAGAATCCAGATACACGTAATGTAACATCAACCCGCGGTCTATCTAAAACACTGACTGGTATTATTTCAAAGCCTATAACTCTTCGGTTAGATGTGTCCCATTTTGGTTTAACACCCATTAGTGCCAATGCTTGAGCGATGTCGTCACCACCAGTTCGCATGTTTGCTGTTCCCCAAGCAGTCAACAATATTGTTTTGGGCCAATCTCCATGATCTTGAAGATGTTTTTCAATTAATAAATTGGCTGATTTCCAACCTAAAGCCCATGCAGTAGGGGTAGGTATTGCACGACTATCTACTGAAAAGAAATTACGCCCTGTTGGTAATACATCAAGCCTACCTCTAGTAGGAGCACCTGAAGGGGCAGGATCTATAAAAAGACCATTCAATGTATCAATCAAACCTTTTTTTTCGTTTGTGCCACAGCTTGCCACAATTGGTTTTATGACATTTTGTATCATTTCCAATACGATTTTTGTTTTGGGCCAGTTTCCGGGACTTAGCCCATCTAGTAATTTAATGGCAAGTAGTTCTATACGTTCAACAGCATCTCCATTTGTGCGCCATACGTCCTGGCAAATATCTTGTAAAATTTTCGGTTTGCATCCTTTATATGCTTTTCCCATCAAACAGTCTAAAGGATCAAAATCCATTTTGAGATCAGTCGCTAAAGCTCTTTGTAAACTTGCATTTTCTTCTTTTCCATTCCCTCTGGGAACACGAGCTAATGCAATGGATAAATCTCTTTCTAATCGACCAGTTGGAGAAGTTCCAAAGATGTGCAACCCATCACGTATTTGTGCTTCTTTTAGCTCACAAAGGTACTCATCAAGTTTTGCCAGATCGTTATCTTGATCTTCACCAACCATACCAGCATCTATATCTATACTAGTTGCTGATGTAAGGGATAAAATTTTATCTTTTAAAAGATTAAGCCTTCTTGGATCGACGCCGGCTGCTTCATAATATTCATCTACTAGTGCTTCAAGCTCCCTTAAAGGCCCATATGTTTCTGCACGAGTAAGTGGTGGCGTTAAATGATCAATAATTACTGCAGATATTCGTCGCTTAGCTTGGGTACCTTCTCCTGGATCGTTAACTATGAAAGGATATGCATTAGGCGTTGGTCCAATTACAACCTCAGGCCAACATTCATTTGAAAGTGCAATTGCTTTGCCAGGCAACCATTCAAGGTTTCCGTGTTTACCCATATGGACTAATGCATTGGTTTTAAATGAAAAACGCAGCCAAAAATAAAAAGCCAAATAATTATGGGGTGGTATTAAATCAGGTGAATGATATGTTTCTTTTGGATTAATATTATACCCACGTGCGGGTTGTATACCGACGCAAATATTACCAAATTCAAATATAGATAAAGCAAAACCATCATCATGAAAGAATGGATCATCTTCCACTTTTCCCCACCGAGATTCAATTTTATCACGAACATTAAGGGGCAGTTTTTTATAATGAATTAAATAATCTTCATGAGGCATTATTTTACCTCCAGACCTAATGGCGCGGTCAGTAAGCCAATTTGTTGGCCCATTCATAATCTTTTTCATTAATTCGTCTGATGTACTTGGCAAGTCTTTAGTCTGATACCCTTCATCTTTTAACAATTTCATCATATCGACTGTGGCTTGAGGGGTATCCAAACCTACTCCATTTGCTAATCGACCGTCTTTATTAGGATAATTTGCGAGAATAAATGATACTTTTTTAGTATTTGCTTTTGTACATCGAAGATTTACCCAATTTTTAGTTAAATCTGCCACATAATCAATGCGATCACCACGAGCGCGATAACTTGCAATTGGGCATTGAGTTTTTTCATCAAAAAAAGCTTCTCCTTTAAAAGATATAGCCCGAGTAAGTACTCTGCCATCAACTTCTGGAAGAGCGACATTCATTGCAATATCTCGCGCGTTTAATCCATTTAACCCAGCTTCCCAAACTGCTTCAGTAGAGCTTGATAATACAACTTGGAATACAGGTGCGCGTTGAGCTGCTTTAATAATCAAAGGGTTGTAGGCGCCAGACTTTTCTACATTTTGATCTGGGGAACCTACAGCAAAGCTAGTGCAGTTTAAAATAACATCAGGAGGGGTTGTGTTAAACAAGCTTTCTATAGTTGCTATTGATAAAGGATCCTTAAGTGATGCAACAAAAATTGGCATAGGATTCAATCCGCGTTTAAGAAGCGCTTTAATCATTCTATTTATTGGATGTAAGCCAGCACCCTGTACCAAGGCCCTATAGAATATAATTGGCACAACACCTGCATTTAAAAACCATTTTTTTTGGATTTCTTGCATATCTGTTATGCCTAGTGCAGGCCAATAAAGACCAGCTTTTAATAGAGGTTTTGCGGGCTCTGGTATGTCACTATTTTTTAAGATGGATTCAATATATAGTAAAAAATTTTGAGAATTTTCTAGGCCTCCTTCTACCATGTATGCCCATAAAGTTTCCCAGTCTTTTCTAGAAACTGTGGAAAATTTCCAAAGCTCCTCATCAGGTTTATCATCGCCTGGAAGAGCTATAAATTTAATACCAAGCGCACCTAATCTTGCTGCGTATTGTTCGATTCCATACTTCCAATACCCAGTTCCACCTAAAATTCTTGCAATAACAATTTTTGATTTTGAAGCACAATCATCTATATGTAAGTCAACCGACATAGGATGTGACAGGTGTGTTAAATTTGCTAGCCGTAAACTAGTATTATACTTTAGATCAGAATGCGCTTCTGAAAGTGCTGCTAATTCTGTATCTGCAGCTGAAATATATATAATATCAGCAGGCGTCTGACCTAAATCAATAGCTTCTGACCCATCATCGATTTGACCGGGAGTTGCTGATAACAAATGCATAAATTTACCTGTTATATTGTGTTTTCTGTCGGCTTAGTGGTATTCTCTGAGAGCTGATTTAATTGCATTTTGATCTAGATCAGATTGCCCAATCACAACTAATTTAGTTGCGCGTATTTCACTTCCAAATGGTTGATCATAGTAAGTGTCAATACGCGGCCCAACGGCTTGGATGGTCATTCTCATTGGTTTGCCTTTAACAGCAATGAAGCCTTTAAGGCGTAAAATGTCATGCTCTTTTATTATTGACGATATTTTATCAATGAATATTTTTTCATGAACTATATCCCCAAGATTCAAAACGAAACTCTCAAAGTCATCGTGGTCATGCTCATGATGTATATGATCACCATTTTCATTATGTTCGTGATGATGATGCAATTCATGACGTGATTTCATGTCACTTTCAGCGGCAATATTTTGTCCTAAAAGCACATCAATTGGTAAAGCTCCTTTCGTGGATTTAATTACCTGTACACCTTCTCGACTATTTTCTCTTAATTTTTGGGTAAGTTCTGCGGTTTCATTGTTTGATAATAAATCAGCCTTGTTAACTATAATCATATCTGCACAGGCAATTTGGTCTTCATATAGTTCTGATAGTGGTGTTTCGTGATCAAGATTATCATCTAATTTTCGTTGATTATCTACAGCACCTATATCATGAGCAAATCTACCTTCTTTTACAGCTTTTCCATCAATTACAGTGATAACTCCGTCTACGGTTACTTTTGTTGATATTTCAGGCCAATTAAATGCGCGAATTAATGGTTGAGGTAATGCCAATCCAGATGTTTCAATGACGATATGGTCAGGTTTGTACTCGCGCTCTAATAAAGATTTTATTGTTGGAATAAAGTCATCTGCTACAGTGCAGCAAATACATCCATTTGAAAGCTCCATGATGTCGTCAGGTGTGCAAGTATCGTCACCACATCCTTTCAGAATATCTCCATCTACGCCTAAATCACCGAATTCATTTATTATAAGTGCAATACGCTTGCCTTGAGCGTTCTGAAGGATGTGACGTATTAAAGTTGTTTTGCCTGCACCTAGAAAACCTGTGACTACAGTAGCTGGAATTTTTTGTACCATTATTAAATGTGCCTTTTTATATTTAAACGGCCGAGCATAGCCCGGCCGTTATGAATATTATTTTCTGTAATTAATTTAAGCCTAATGAACTGAAGACTGCTCCCTCAATGCCTTCAAGGGCAAGGAATACACCCATACCAGCAACAAAAGCACCAGAAATACGAGTAGGAATTGCAGATGCTTTGGTAGCTTTCCAGGATTTAGTGGCTAAGAATCCGGTACCTACAGCAATTAAGTATTGAGAAACCCCAAGTCCAATTAAATAACCAACAAGTACTAAAGTTCCAACTGACATTTCTTGTCCAGCAATAGATGCCCCAAATGCAGAGCCATGGAATATTCCAGTAATTGCAAATAAAAACAATGTATTGAAATTTGAGAGGCTACGACCAGTTGCAACAATGCCGCCTAGTAGAATTAATGAAATCACAATCATGCTTTCCGTGGCTGGAATAGCTAGGCCAAAAGATGATGATAAAGTTCCAATCAACATTGCAGCAATAAAAGTTAATGGTGCTGAAAGGCGATGACCTGTAAATACTGCAGATATACCGACCAAAGCTATAAAAAATAAATGATCAAAACCTAAAATTGGATGACCCACTCCAGATAGTAAGCCGTGTGTAAATGTTTCCATTGGCGCGCCTGCTAATGGATGGTGCGCAAAAGCCGGTCCGGCCAATGTAAGTGCTGTAAAGCTTGATATAATTTTTTTCATTTGTGTCCCCAAAAGATTAAATATTGGGGGTGCGAATGCGATGGAGCCAGTGGCCTTTACCATCACGGAACACCCCGTCCGTTATTGTGGTCGGCGATGACGCCGTTGCAAGGCTGGTTTCCTGACTCACGGATAGATCGCTTCGCCCGCCTTCCCAGCTTTCACCAGTGGCTTTGGGCTTCGCTCTCCGCATACAGTCGCGGGGGCGGTTGCAGCTTTAGGCCCCATTTGGGTAGTCCCTATCTACATTCCCATTTGATCCCCAGTCGTTTAGTACGACTTCAGTGGGGAACCATGCAATTACTTAGTGCCTTTAAGTTGAAGATTAAGCAAGTGTAATTCCGACAAGTCAGTAAGTTATCACGCCATAGTTTATTCATTGTGCAGTTATATTATGCAATATATTGTGGATAACTTAGTTATAACCGCTAAATAAAGGGTTTTTGTGTTGACACATCAGCCTGGAAATAGAGAATTAATTAAATAAGAATCAAGGGCAGCTTTGTGCAGTTTAGTAAGCTAAGATTAACAGGTTTCAAAAGCTTTGTTGATCCTACAGAATTAATTATAGCAGATGGTTTGACCGGTGTGGTTGGACCAAATGGTTGTGGAAAATCTAATCTTTTAGAAGCGTTGAGATGGGTGATGGGTGAGAATCGGCCCAAAGCTATGCGAGGCGGGGGTATGGAGGATGTGATTTTTGCGGGTGCATCTTCGCGACCTGCAAGGAATTATGCTGAAGTGTCTTTATTAATTGACAATACGCAGCGTCTTGCACCAGCTGCTTTTAATACTCATGATGTTTTAGAGATTATTCGTAGGATAACGCGCGACGTAGGTTCTGCATATAAGACTAATGGTAAGGATTCTCGAGCAAAAGATGTCCAAATGCTTTTTGCTGATGCATCTACAGGTGCGCATTCACCCGCGTTAGTACGACAGGGCCAAATTTCTGAGCTTATTAATGCTAAGCCTAAAGCACGAAGAAGAGTCTTGGAAGAAGCTGCTGGCATCTCGGGGCTATATCAACGAAGACACGAAGCAGAGCTTAAGTTAAGGGGATCAGAAAATAATTTAAGCCGAGTAAATGATGTTGTTGAGCAACTTGACAGTCAATTAGGATCTCTTGCGCGCCAAGCTAGGCAAGCTAAGCGTTATAGAGAAATAGGTAATGAATTACGACAGTCAGAGGGTTTATTGCTCTATAGACGTTGGCGTGAAGCTGATATTGCAAGACAAAAAGCTTCTGAAGAATTGGCGGATGCTACAAAATTAGCCGCTAATGCTCAAACAGAAGCCTTACAATTACTGAAAAATCGGCAAATACATGAAAGTGAGGTGCCTCCCTTGCGAGAAGAAGAGGCAATTTCATCTGCAGTGGTTCAAAGGCTAAATGTTCAACGTGATACATTGGCTGATGAGGAGAGTCGTGCTCGTGGTCAAATTGAAACATTAAAATCTCGAATTGAACAGCTTGGCAATGATATTGACCGTGAAACAGGATTGAACAAAGACGCGGAAGAAACAATTTCTCGTTTAGACTGGGAGCACAAGCAAATTGAAAAAGCTTCATTAGGACATCAAGAAAAACTTAATGATGCAAACGTAGCTGCTCGTGAAGCTGCATCTGTTCTCCAGGATAAAGAAAGTGGACTAGACAAGCATACAGAAGATGCCGCAAGATTGTCAGCACGACATCAGTCTGCTCATCGTCTTTTAGATGAAACAAAAGCTCTATTAAATAAACGCCAAGCAGACTCCGATTCTGCTGTAAGCAATCTGTTATCGGCTGAACAAAGTTTAGAAGAAGCGCAAGATCGATTAAAGCAGGCAATTGCAACTCGTGCCCTAACACAAGAAGCAATGTTAAAATCTGAAGCTAAATTATTGGAAATTGAAGAAAATAGAATTATTACTCAAACTAAAGATAGTGACTCAAGATCTGAACTTTCTGAAGCAGAAGGTGAAGCAAACGCATTAAGAGCTGAGTTCTCTGCATTAGAGAGAGTAATCGCGCGCGATAGCGCAGATGGTGAACAACTAATAGACTCTATAGTAGCTAAAAAAGGTTATGAAGCTGCCTTAGGGGCTGCTTTAGCAGATGATCTGAAAATGCCAATAATTGACGTTACGGGTATTTCAGGCTGGTCTCAAATGCCTGATTATCCTAAAATAGAAAAGCTTCCTAATGACAGTGAATCATTATCATTTTATGTTAATGCGCCAACTATACTCTCACGTCGATTAAGCCAAATAGGCATAGTTTCCCAGAAAGATGGACCAAGTTTACAAGCAGATTTAATGCCCGGACAAAGATTAGTTTCTGTTGAAGGCGACTTATGGAGATGGGATGGATTTAGGCAGAGTGGAAACGATGCTCCATCAGCCGCGGCATTACGCCTTCAGCAACAAAATCGCTTAGAAGAATTACGAGTAGGGCTTGAATCTGCTGAGTTAAGATTGGACAAATCTAGATCAATTTTTGAAAAAATTCACCAAGAGTTGAAAGATATAATACAAGCTGATCAGGATGCGCGTATAGAACGAAAATCTTCAGATGAGATGGCTACAAATGCGAGTAGGCAAATGTCTAGATCTGAGGCTGATTGTGATATGCTTGCAGGTAAAGTTGAGGCATTAAAATTAGCAAAAACAAGATTAGAAGAAGAAACATATTCTGCATCAGACGATTATAGAGATGCTACTACTGCTATATCAAGTCTTGACGACCTTGAAGCAGCCCGTGATTTACTGGAAACAATTAAAGTAGCTGTTGAAGCAGCTCGAATGACAATGATGACGAAAAGATCAATGTTTGATGAAATTCGCAGAGAGGGTGAATTACGAACAAAAAGACGCCAAGAAATAATACAAGAGGCATCTGGATGGCGACATAGATTAGCGACTGCGGAAAAACGTATCTCTGAGCTTGATGATCGTAAAAATGCCTCCAAATTAGAACTTGAATTAGCATTATCAGCTCCAGAAGAAATACTAGCTAAACGTGATGAGTTATCAAAATCAATCGAAGCAGCAAATGAACGTTTGAAAATTGCCTCAGATACTCTGGCAGTTGGTGAAAGTGAATTACGTAAAGCAGAGCAAGCAGAACGTGACGCAGAAAAACGTGCTTCTGAAAGTAGAGAGAAACGTGCTAGAGCAGATGCAGTTTCGGAAGCTTCAGTAATTCAAGTTGCTACTGCATCAGATAGAATACGTGAAGATTTGAATATAGATCCTGAAAAACTACTTGAAACATTGGATGTGGACCCTGAAAAGATTCCATTGGCTGATCGAATTGAAGCTGACGTACTTCGTTTAAGACGACAAAGGGATGCGTTGGGAGCCGTGAATCTTCGAGCTGAAGAAGACGCAAAAGAAGTTAATGAAGAAAGAGATACCCTAGTTAAAGAAAAAAATGACCTTGAAGAAGCAATAAAAGAACTTCGTATTGGAATTTCTAGTTTAAATAAAGAAGGTAGAGAGCGATTATTAGCTGCATTTGATGAAGTAAATATTAATTTTTCACGGCTGTTTAAAACATTATTTGGTGGAGGAGAAGCAAACTTAGTTCTCGTTGAAAGTGATGATCCACTTGAGGCAGGTCTTGAGATAATGTGCCAGCCTCCAGGAAAAAAACTTTCTACACTTTCATTACTGTCTGGAGGTGAGCAAACCCTTACAGCGTTAGCATTAATTTTTGCTGTATTTCTGGCAAACCCTGCACCAATTTGTGTTCTTGATGAAGTAGATGCACCTCTTGATGATGCTAATGTAAACCGATTTTGTGACATGTTGGATGACATGACAAGTCAAACTGACACTCGATTTCTAATTATTACACATCATGCAGTAACAATGGCCCGCATGGATAGATTATTTGGTGTAACTATGGCTGAGCAAGGTGTTAGCCAATTGGTTTCAGTAGATCTTTCGGCTGCAGAAAAGTTGATTGATTAATTATTTGATTTTAAGCTCAATGGCTTCTAAATTTTTTTTAAGTACAATTTAGAAGCCATTTACTATTAATTAAGGTGTCCATCCAGTGATATGTTTAATTTCACAAAAATCTTCAATACCCCACTTACCACCTTCACGGCCATTACCTGATTGTTTGTATCCACCAAATGGTGAAGGACCTGCACCACCATCTCCATTAATTCTTATCATACCTGCTCTCATTGCACATGCAGCACGTTTTGCTTTTTCTTGATCTTGTGTTTGTACGTAATTGGTTAATCCATAATCTGTATCATTAGCCAGCTCATATGCTTGAGCCTCATTATCAAATGGCATCATTACAAGGACCGGTCCAAAAATCTCTTCTCTTCCAACTGTCATTTCATTAGTGACGTCAGCAAAAACTGTAGGACGTACAAAGAAGCCTTTGTTTATTCCTTCAGGCCGGCCTAAGCCACCAGCTACCAACCGTGCACCTTCTTTAATACCTGCATCAATCATATTTTGAACTTTTTCGTAATGAAGGCCTGAAGACATTGCGCCCATATGCGGACCCTCAGTTGCTGGATCGCCAACGGTATGATTTTGAGCAACTGTAGTAGCAATCTCAACAGCTTCGTCATAATATGAGCGCTCTACTAACATCCTTGTAGGTGCATTACAGCTTTGTCCGGAATTATTAAAAACATGCATTGTTCCACGCTTTACAGCTTTCTCATCGGCATCAGCAAATACTATGTTTGCACCTTTACCACCTAATTCTAATGTTACCCGTTTTACAGTGTCTGAAGCAGCTTTAGAAATAAGCGCTCCTGCTCGTGTAGAACCTGTAAATGATATCATATCTATGTCTTTGTGTGATGACATTTGTGAGCCAACTCCAACCCCGTCACCATTTATCATGTTGTAAACGCCAGCAGGAACACCAGCATCATGCATAATTTCTGAAAAAACATAAGCTGAAAGGGGAGAAATCTCTGAAGGTTTTAATACACAAGTAGAGCCGGCTGCTATCGCAGGAATTACCTTCAAAAAAATCTGATTCATTGGCCAGTTCCATGGAGTGATAAGACCGGCTACCCCAATTGGTTCCTTAATAATTTTTTCAGATGGAAAGCCTTGGATGCTTTCTTCAAAATCGAATGCTTCCAATGAGTCGATAAATTTTTGAATATGGCCTGTTCCACATCCAACTTGTTGAGTGCGAGATAGTGTTATAGGAGCACCCATTTCCATAGTAGTTGCCTGAGCAATATCTTCTTCGCGCTTAGCATATTCTGTTTGAATAGATTTCAATAATGCTATTCTTTCAGATTTTGATGAATGTTGCCAAGATTGAAAAGCATTACGCGCTGCAGTAACAGCAGCATCTGTATCTGCTTGATCGCCTAACGAAATAATTGCAAAAGCTTCTTCTGTGGCAGGGTTAATTACCTCAAAGTCATTTGCTTTAGCTGGATTAACCCATTTACCATTTATGTAAAATTGGCGTCTGTCTAACATGTTTCACCTGTTTGATTGTTACACAACTTAAATGGCACTGCTAAATCTAAATGGCAAGTTTGAAGACGACCTAAAAATATAACTATTTCGACATTTAATGACTCAATTGTGTGTTATTTTCTTAGTTATATTTTTTTAACAGCTGCAATCATACAAATTTCTACTAAAATTTGCTCACGAGCCATATTTGCCTCAACACATGCTCTTGCAGGCTTTTCATGTGGTCCTATCCATTCATTCCATGCCTCATTCATTAATGCGAAATCTTCCATTGTGCGAATAAATATTGTTGTTGATAATATATTATCACGATCTGATCCTGCTTCCAAAAGTAATGCATCAATCTTTTTAAGACAGTCTTGAGTTTGATCTTTGACACCAACTGTTACATCATTCGCGACCTGGCCAGAGAAGTATATTGTACCATTATGGATGTTGATCTTACTCATTCTTTCGCTGGAATGTTTGCGAATTATAGTCATTGATATTCTCCGATATATATCTAGTTTCGATTTTTATTTTATATTTAGTTTTAAAAAAGAAAAAGGCCTCGTTTTTACGAGGCCTTAGTATTCTTATTAAATTAAGGGTAATATTTAGAAATTTATTTATCTTTTTCTACAATGATTTCTTCACCAGTTTCTTGGTCAATTACTTTCATTGATAGACGAACTTTACCTCGATCATCAAAACCCATTAGTTTAACTTTAACTTTTTGACCTTCTTTTACCAAGTCACTTGGGTGATTTACGCGCTCATTAGCCATTTGAGATACATGAACTAAACCATCACGTTTACCAAAGAAATTCACAAATGCTCCAAAGTCCATAACTTTTACAACTGTACCTGTGTATATAACGCCAACTTCAGGCTCTGCAGCAATTTCCATAATCATTTCTTTTGCTTTTTCAATTTGCTCACCGTTGCTGGATGCAATTTTGATAACACCTTCATCATCAATATTAACTTTTGCACCAGAAACTTCACAAATTTCACGTATAACTTTACCACCTGAACCAATAACTTCACGAATTTTTTCAGGGTTTATTTTTATGGTTTCTATACGTGGGGCATGTTCGCTAAATGAACCAGCTTCAGTTAACGCATTAGCCATTTCTCCTAGGATGTGTAAGCGACCATCTTTGGCTTGCGCCATAGCTTTTTCCATGATTTCTGGAGTAATTCCCGCTACTTTGATATCCATTTGTAATGACGTTATACCATTTTCCGTGCCAGCTACTTTAAAGTCCATATCCCCTAAATGATCCTCATCTCCTAAGATATCAGTTAAAACAGCATATTCACCACTATCTTGTAGTATCAAGCCCATAGCAACGCCTGCAACAGGGGCGCGCAGTGGAACACCAGCATCCATCATTGATAATGATCCACCGCAAACAGATGCCATAGATGACGAGCCATTTGATTCTGTGATTTCTGATACCATTCTAATTGTATAAGGAAATTCAGTTGCTGGAGGTAATACTGCTTGAAGTGCACGCCATGCTAACTTTCCGTGCCCTATTTCTCTACGTCCTGGCCCCATCATTCTTCCACATTCACCAACTGAATATGGTGGGAAGTTATAATGTAATAAGAAATTTGAACGATATGTTCCGCTAAGAGCATCAATCATCTGTTCGTCATCACCAGTGCCTAATGTTGTAACTGCTAATGCTTGAGTTTCGCCGCGAGTAAATAGTGCTGATCCATGTGTTCGGGGAAGAACTGCTGTTTCAGAAATAATTGGACGAACTGTTGATAAATCTCTTCCATCAATACGTTTGCCAGTTTTTACAATGTCACCACGCACAACTTCTGACTCAAGTTTTTTCAAACAAGTTCCAAAGTTTGGATCAGATACTTGATCTTCTGATAATGCATCAATTATTGAATCTTTTGCTGCAGAAACTGCACTTGTACGTTCTTGTTTGTCAGTTAGTGCATAAGCTGAGCGAATATTATCTTCACCTTCAGCTTTTACAGCTGAATAAAGTTCAGAATAGTCAGGTGATTGATAATCGAAAGGTTCATTTGCTGCTTCTTCAGCCATATCAATTATCATGTCGATAACTGGTTGAATTTGTTCATGAGCAAAATTAATTGCTCCGAGCATTTCTTCTTCTGTCAATTCATATGCCTCTGACTCAACCATCATAACTGCATCTTTTGTACCAGCTACAACTAGATCAAGGCGTTGATCAGGATTATTTTTTAACTCATGCATATCATCGCAAGTTGGGTTTAGTACGTATTGGCCACCTTCAAAGCCAACACGACAGTTCCCAATAGGCCCCATAAATGGTGCACCAGACAAAGTTAAAGCTGCTGATGCTGCAATCATTGCAACCATATCAGGATCATTAACTAAATCATGTGATAAAACAGTTAATGTAATTTGAACTTCATGTTTGAATCCTGGAATGAATAAAGGTCGTATTGGACGATCAATCAAACGTGCTGTTAATGTCTCTTTTTCAGTAGGTCGTGCTTCTCTTTTGAAAAAGCCACCTGGAATTTTACCTGCAGCATAATATTTTTCTTGATAATTTACTGTAAGTGGGAAGAAGGATTGGCCTTCTTTTTCTTTTTTTGCAAAACAGACTGCAGCTAATACAGAGGTTTCTCCATAAGTTGCAATAACTGTGCTATCTGCTTGGCGCGCAATTTTACCAGTTTCTAATGTAAGCGTTTCTTCGCCCCATTTGATGGATTTTTTTACTTCATTAAACATTTATTTTCCTATCGTGGAGTAATCTTCGGCCCTCCGAAGTCTCCTTTAAAAAGGTAGCCCCATTGCTACCGACCTGTATCCTTTTGTTATATGCTCAGGTCAGTGCATAATTTCTCAGATACGCGGGCGTATATACTTTAAATATGGATATGTGAAGGGGGATAAGGGGTATTAACATTTATTAAAAAGCCCACAAATATACGAGCGGGCTTTTTAGTGATTTTAAAATCAACCTTATCGGCGAATTTCTAATCTTTTAATTAAATCTTGATAACGGGCTTCGTTTTTGCCACGTGTGTAATCTAACAATTTACGACGCAAAGCTACCATTTTTAAAAGGCCACGACGTGAGTGGTTATCTTTTTTATTAGTTTTGAAGTGTTCTGTAAGAGTTTTAATACGTGAAGTTAAAATTGCCACTTGCACTTCTGGTGAACCAGTATCGCCCTCTTTAACCGCGTATTCTTTGATCAAACGGGCTTTTTCTTCAGCAGTAATCGACATCGGGGTCTCCTTTGTTTAAAGTTGATGGCTCACGCCGGGATATCGTCCAGCAAGGCCCATGGAGTATCTGTTTTGCAGATAAGATGCTACATAAAGCTGATTCTCATAAAAATAAAGTGAAAAATCATTTTGATTTTTGGTGTAGTAAAGCAATGAAATTAGATATGAATAATGTCATCAGTACAACAAAACCGCCTGCCAATGCCCAAGTGCCTGGATATTCACCTATCACTAGCCAAATTAGAATTGGTGCAAGAATACTTTCACCTAAGATTAGAAGGGCAACCTCTGCACTAGGGATATACCTTGGCCCTAATACAAGTAAACATGTTGATGCAGCAATTAGAAGATTATGAAATAATGCATATTGAGCATCCAAACCATCAAAAATAAATGGACTTGCCCAAGGTAAAAATACAACTCCACTCATAAATAAAGCAAATGGTGTAACTGGAATCATTGATTTAGCTTTTGATTTGCGTGCAAATGTTAGAGCTATACCATAACTCGCGGCGCAACCAACTGCACACAAATCCCCGTAAATCGATGTAGATTGGTCTTGGGAGGAGCCGTATGAAATTAAAAGCACTCCAGTTAATGCAAATATAATAGTCCAAAGCATACGTTTTGATATTTTTTCATTTAAAATAATCCAACTAGAAATAGCAGAAAATATTGGCATTGATGCAAGTATAAATACAGTATTTGAAACTGCTGTCATGCTGACAGATAAAGCAAATAGAGGGCCACTTAGAGCTAGCAAACATGCAAAAATGATAGAATTTTTCCCTATATTGCGGTATATGTGGATAATTTTTAAGCCATGATAAATGCATAATCCGAGCAATATAAAAAAACCAGATATGAAGCTACGCCAAACAATAATTGTATAAATGTCTGCGCTAAGTAAACGAATAAAAAGGCTATCTGGAATAATGAATAAAACAGCAAGAATAGTTATTATTAAACCCTTAGAATGGTCTGTCATCGTTCAATCCAATTTTCAGGACTTACTTTGTAACTAATGTATAATGGATGTTTTGGATGACCATCTTTGGATAAACCAAGGTGTGTTAAGGTAAAGTTTTTAGCCCTCAAAAGTGCTTCAATTTTTTTACCACGATTAAGATGACTGCCGTTGGTACCCCATGCACATATAATATTATTACTCCAATTAGCGCTTTTGATAATGATTTTGTCATTTTCTGGACCAATAGGATCTTTTTGCAATCGCATAATCTTAGGATCAGTAGATCTGTAAGCAAAGATATTGCATACTTTAAACGCGCCATAACCTAGGGCTTTAGCTCGTCTTTCGCATCGCTCGACTGTTGGATCATTTTGGATTTCTGTTGCAGTTGATGGATTCAGCATAATAAATAAAACTTTTTTTGCGCTACTATCCCATGAGCGGGTCAATGAGTATCGATATAACTCACAATTAGAATAAACTGCAGTTGATTTTGTAAGTTCTTTTTTGTGATTTCTAGTTATCATTTTTCAACGAATACACGACTTGGATGAATAGTCCCTGCTTTATAAATTCCTATTGCTAAGGGTTCTCCATTGCATGAGACCCATGCTTGATCGCCATAATCTAAATCAGATGCTAAAACCATGGCAGGATTTCCATTCCTTAATTTTGTTATTTCTTCAGGCCTACACTTAAGCTCTGGTAATTCGGAGAGACCTAATTCAATTGGGTGTAAGTAATCTTCTAATTCTGGCTTTTTAGCTAATTGTTCTACTAACTTAAAATCAATTGCATCATTTACGTCTAGTGAACATGACCAAATACGGCGAAGGGATCTTACATATGCAAAGCAATCTAATAATTCACCTAAATCACGAGCAATAGAACGAACATAACCACCTTTGCCACAAATTAACTTTAACTCGACATGATCGATATCAATTCGTTTTTCAAACTGTAAGTTTTCAACAAATAAATCTCTGGGAGCTAAATCTAAGTCTTCTCCATCCCGAGCTAGCTTGTAAGCACGAAGGCCATTAACTTTAACAGCTGAAAATTGAGGAGGAATTTGTTTAATATTTCCAATAAAAGCTTTTAAACCTTTTTTGATTGCCTGATCGGTGGGTCTGTTGGTGCTTTGGGCGATGACTTTGCCTTCACTATCATCTGTATTTGTAGCTTCTCCCAGCTTTATTATAAATGTATATGCTTTTAAACCAGAAGTTACATATGGCACGGTTTTTGTAGCTTCGCCTATTGCTATGGCTAATAATCCAGTAGCTTCAGGATCGAGAGTTCCCGCATGGCCGGCTTTTTTTGCATTTAAAGCCCATTTAACTTTGTTAACAACAGCACTTGAAGTTATTCCAGCTGGTTTATCTATTAATAGCCAACCATCGATGCGGCGTTTACTTGATGCTTTCCCCATCTTTTTGGTCCTTGTAAGATCAGTTTTAGAATATATTTTTATATTTCAATTATTGTTGACTTATAAATCATTGTCAGAAGCGACATCTCTTTTAACAACATCTTGTTCAAGTAATCGTCGAGTTTCATCAAGTTGATCAAAAGTTCTATCTAGTACAAATTTAAGATCTGGTGAATATTTTAAGGAAACTAGTTTATTCACTGACCTTCTTATTTCATATTTATTTTTGTTTAGGGCATTTATTACAATTTCTGCATTTTGGCCGCCTAAAGGTAATACATAAACTAGAGCTAATTTTAGGTCTGGTGTAGACCTTACTTCACCTACTGTTATTGATACGTGCGCCAAATCTGCATCATGAATATCACCACGTAAAAGAACATCAGATACTGCACGTCTAAGCATTTCGCCAACTCGAAGTTGTCGTTGTGATGGCCCTTTGGCTGAGAGGTCGTTTTGCTTTACCATTTGTTGCTCATTTAATCGTTTTTGAAACTAGTCGCAAGCGGGGGTTTGCAAGCGGAGCAATGCGAGGTAAATGGGTATTGTATTAAAAGGATATAATTATGAAAAATCTTCCTAAAGTTGCTATTGTTGGTGCATCTGGACGCATGGGGCAAATGTTAATTAAGGCATCTTTAGCCTCTGATAAGGTAAAATTAGTTGGTGTGACTGAACGAAACAGTCACGAGTGGATTGGTCGTGACTTAGGGGTTTGTATGGGAACTTCAGAAAACGGAATAACCGTTAGTGATGATCCATTAGGAATTTTCAAAGGTGCAGATGCTGTAATAGATTTTACTACACCCAAAGCAACAATTGAACATGCTAGATTAGCAGTAGAATCAAAAATTGTGCATGTTATTGGTACAACAGGAATGGATGACAGTCACCTAAACCTATTAGAAACATTTGCAAAAGAAATTCCAATCATAAGAGCTGGAAATATGAGTTTAGGTGTAAATTTGTTAACTTTATTAACAAAAAAAATATCAGCTGTTCTTGATGAAGATTTTGATATTGAAATTGTTGAGAGTCATCATCGACATAAAGTCGATGCACCATCAGGAACAGCTTTGATGTTAGGACATGCAGCTGCGGAAGGACGTGGAGTTAAATTATTAAATGTAGAAGATCGTGGGCGCGATGGTATCACCGGTGCTCGTACTCGTGGAGATATTGGATTTCATGCTATACGTGGTGGTGATGTAGTAGGTGAACACGATGTAATATTTGCCGCAGATGGTGAAAGAATAGTTTTGCGCCATTTAGCGACTGATCGACAGATATTTGTTAGGGGTGCACTCCGTGCAGCTATTTGGGCGCAAGATAAAGATGCAGGTGAATATGACATGATGGACGTACTAGGGCTATAAGTAGAGCTAGATTTATTTTTAAAAATCAGATGCTATACCTTTTCGCTCCCAGTCTCCATAACGTGTAGGTTCAAGACCTTTGGGGCCGCCTAGTTCTAGTTCTTGGTTGGCTTTTTTCACATCTATTTTGCGATCTTTGGCTTCTTCAAGTGCGCGAATTGCAGCGGCTTTAATTCGATCTGATTTAGAAATTTTCATACTCTTTGCTCTGTTGCTGAACGTATCCATGTAGTAGTAGCATTCTAAACTACAAAAGAAAGAGACGCAAATGGCCAAACCGGGATTATTTGCTCGCGAAGCGGCAGTGCGATTGTTGCATGCAGTTTTATTAGAGCATCGCTTGTTAATTGATATTGTTAATGGTGAAGATAGTTTGCTTATTGACTTAGAGCCAAGTGAAAGGGCTAGAGCGCAATCATTGGCTATGACGACGCTAAGAAATTTAGGGCCAATAGACATTGTTCTCAAAAAATATTTAACTAAAAAAACACCATTTGCATTGTTAAATATTTTGCGCGTTTCTGCTGCTGAAATGTTAGTTGATGGCATAGCTGCTCACGCTGCTGTTGATAGCGCTGTTACAATGGCTAAACGTAAACACAAAACAGCTCATTTAAAAGATTTAACAAATGCAGTTTTGCGAAAGGTCGCTTCTGAAGGAATAGAGGTTTTTAAAAAGCTAGAGCCACAGGAATTACCAAAAGCATTTAGATCTCAAATGGCTAAAATTGCGACAAAAGAAGAAATAATTAGAATTGAGCGATCGCATCAAATAGGAGCACCTGTAGACATAAGTTTTAAAGATATAAAAAAAGCTAAAACATTTTTGGAAAGTTATAATGGAATTATGATGCCCAACGGATCTGTTAGATTGAAGCGTGCAGGACAGATTACTGAAATGAATGGTTTTTCGGATGGAGATTGGTGGGTGCAAGATTTAGCTGCTTCTATTCCTGCTAAATGTTTCAATGATTTAAATGGTAAAAAAGTTTTAGATCTTTGTGCTGCACCAGGAGGCAAGACCATGCAACTTGCGTCGATGGGTGCGATTGTTACTGCGCTAGACATATCTTCAAAACGTCTTGAACGTGTAAAACAAAATTTGGATCGTACAAAATTAAAGGCACATTGTATTGCAGCAGATGCATTGAAATGGAAACCTGCTGAACGTTTTGATGCAATTTTACTAGACGCACCTTGCTCTGCCTCAGGTACAATTAGACGTCACCCAGACTTGCCTTTTGCAAAAGAAAATTTTGATTTAGGTGAATTATTAAAGCTACAAAGAGCGTTACTTCTTAAAGCATCAGGTTGGTTGGTACCGGGAGGAGAGCTTATATATTCTACTTGTTCAATTTTCTCCGCTGAGGGTGAAGGTCAAGTACAATGGTTATCTAAACAAAATAATAATTTAGCGCCTCAAAAAATAGATCCTACTTTATTGGGCTTGTATGAATTTATGGCTAATAATGATGGACAAATTAGATTGCGTCCAGATTACTTTGCTGATCAAGGCGGAATGGATGGATTTTTTGTAGCAAAATTTTCTAATAAAAACTAAATAGATAAAAAAGGTTAACTTCTTATAATGAGTATATCTGGTTATAATATTAGAAATACTATTGCGTTAGGGCGTAGTAAAATTTCTTTGCCTACAAAATCATTTGTCTATTTACCTGAGCCTTATACAATAGGATCTTATGAGCGAGGTGTGCAACTTAAGAATGGGCTGTTCTTGTTTATGGGGCATCTAATCGAAAGCCCCAAAACATCGATTTGGGATATAAATGTCCCAAGTGCAATATATGAAGACGAACTGCATGGTTTTGCTTGGTTAGATGATTTAGCTGCAGAAGGGAGTAAATTTACTCGAGATTTAGCAAGGCAATGGTTATGGGAATGGATTGATAGATATGGAAATGGAAATAACTGGAAGCCTCAATTAACTGGCAGACGAGTAGTGCGTTTTATCAACCATTCTCAAATGTTATTATCTAAAGCGACAACAAAGCAAAAAAAAATATTTTTTAAGTTATTGGGTCAGCAAACAAATTTTTTATTTTCGGGATATAAATCAGAGACATCAAATCTCAAGAGACTGGAAGCACTATCTGGTTTAATTTATTGTAGTGCAATTCTGAAAGGAAAAAAGTTTTTTTTAAAATCAGCATTGAGAAAAATAGCTAGAGAAGCGTCACGTTGTGTTGACGCAAATGGAAATATTAGAACTAGAAATCCTGAAGAATTATTTAGTATTTTAATGATGTTAAGTTGGAGTAATTCTGCAGCAATTAAAGCAAATAAGTTTGTATTAAAAAAACATAAAAAAATAATGGAAGTTCTGGCTGTTGATATACGATCACTTCGATTAGGAAATGGATGCTTAGTTCATTTTCATGGCGGTGGTCGAGGCGATGTGGGGTGCATAGATCAAATATTATCTAGTATTAAATTGCCAAATATAAAAATTAAAACAAACACAATGGATTATTATAGAGTTGTTAAAAATAAAACTGTTTTGATATTAGATGGTGGAGAACAGTTAATGAATTCTAATTCAAGTTTTAGTGCACTATCGTTCGAGTTATCCTCAGGTTTTGAAGAACTTATTGTAAATATTGGTCCTGGAAATATTTTTGGAGATGAATGGCTTGATTTCAGTCAAAAGTTGTATGCACATAGTGGAGTTTGTGTGGCTAATTCTTCTCCAGCTAATAAACGCACTAAGATTGTTCCAGTTGTAGAGCATAGTAATGATTTAAATAACGATATAATTGTATCAAGTCATGATGGATACAATGATACTCATGGTGTAATTCATCATCGTAAAATAAAAATGTCCTCAAATGGAAATTTAGTTTCTGGTTTGGATACCATTAAATCTGAGAGTATCAACCAGAGAAAAGTATTTGATAACTGGATAAAATCAAAAAATGAAAAATTTATACCATTTTCAGCGCAATTCCATATTGCACCAAATATAGAAATTAATCTGAGTGATGATAATAAAAAAGTTACCTTAAAAACATTAAGAGGAGTCATTTGGACCTTTGAAGCTTTAAATGGAGAAATTAGTATTCAAGATAGTGCTTTTATGCAGTTTGGTGAATTAAACCCACGTGCGGCAAAACAGATTGTGGTAACCAGTGCCGCTATCGACTATGAGGGCGCTATTGAATGGACTCTCTCAAAGTAAAGTGTTCCAGAATATTGTTAATAAATTTTAAAGGAAAATAAATGTCTAATGATTGTGTAAAAATTCGTCGTGCTCTTTTGTCTGTTTCTGATAAAACTGGGCTGATTGAATTAGCAACTGCTTTAGATTCCAAAGGTATCGAATTACTTTCAACAGGTGGAACGGCTAGATCAATTCGTGATGCAGGGTTACCTGTTAAAGATGTATCAGATATAACAGGATTCCCTGAAATGATGGATGGTAGAGTTAAAACTTTACATCCTATGGTTCATGGCGGTCTATTAGCTCTGCGCGATAATAAAGATCATCTTGCTGCAATGAGGGAACATGGCATTATCGAAATAGACCTTCTAGTGGTTAACTTATATCCTTTCGAGGAAACGGTTTCTAAGGGTGGTAATTATGAGGCTTGTGTAGAAAATATAGATATAGGTGGTCCTGCCATGATACGTGCTGCAGCAAAAAATCATGGATTTGTTTCTGTAGTTGTTGATGTAGAAGATTATGATTTTTTACTACAAGAATTAAACTTAAATAATGGTTCCACAACATTAAAATTTAGACAAAAGTTAGCCCAAAATGCATACGCATTAACAGGAGCTTACGATGCAGCAGTATCCACTTGGATGGCAGAAGCTATTAATGAAATTACGCCACGACGCAAAGTAGTATCAGGCAAGTTTATTCAGGAGATGCGATATGGAGAAAACCCTCACCAATCTGCAAGTTTCTATTTAAATGGACATAAAAGATACGGTGTAGCTTCAGCGGAGCAGCACCAAGGTAAGGAATTATCATATAACAATATAAATGATACTGATGCGGCTTTTGAATTAGTATCAGAATTCAATCCTAAAGACGGTCCTGCAGTTGCGATCATTAAGCATGCAAACCCTTGTGGAGTGGCTCAAGGGTTTTCATTAGTTGATGCGTATAATAAGGCGTTAAATTGTGATCAAACGTCAGCTTTTGGTGGGATTATTGCTTTAAATGACACTTTAGATAAGGAAACTGCTGAACAGATTTCTCAAATTTTTACTGAAGTAGTGATAGCTCCAAATGCAACAGATGAAGCAAAAGCTATTTTTGCAAACAAAAAAAATTTACGCCTGCTTACAACCCAAGGTTTGCCTGATATGAACGATAGTGGTGAAATATGGCGCCAAGTATCTGGCGGATACTTGATCCAAGATCGTGATAATGGGTCAATTAATCGTAATAACCTTGAGGTAGTAACTAAACGCAATCCAACTGAAAATGAAATATCTGACATGCTCTTTGCATGGAAGGTTGCAAAACATGTTAAATCTAATGCAATTGTTTATGTAAAAGATAATGCAACAGTAGGAATTGGAGCTGGTCAGATGAATAGACTTGATAGTACTAGAATAGCTGCAAGAAAATCTAAAGATATGTCTAATAATATTGGTTTAAGTGACCCGTTAACTATTGGATCGGTCGTTGCCTCTGATGCATTTTTCCCATTTTCAGATGGCTTGCTTGCTGCAGCAGAAGCTGGGGCAACTGCGATAATACAACCTGGCGGCTCTATGCGTGATGATGATGTGATTTCTGCGGCAAATGATGCTGGTTTAGCAATGGTATTTACCAATATGCGTCACTTTAAACATTAATATGCTTAAATCTCTGATATATGGCATTTTTTTTGTACTGATAGATCAGCTAAGTAAGTGGTTTATTATAGAAAAAATTGATCTGGATAATATAGGTATCTATGATGTTTATAGTCCATTTCTAACATTGAAAATGGGTTGGAATACTGGAATAAACTTTGGCTTATTTTCAGGCAGCCATGATTATATGCGGTGGATTTTAGTATTAATATCTATAGCTATTTGTTTACTTCTATTATTCTGGGCTCGAAACCTTAAAGGAAATGTCGTTCCAATTCTAATAGGCTTGGTTATTGGTGGAGCAATTGGAAATGTTATCGATCGTATTAGATTTGGTGCAGTTGTTGATTTTTTAAATATGTCGTGTTGTGGTATCCAAAACCCATATATATTTAATTTAGCTGATATATTTGTTTTTATAGGGCTTATACTTTTGGTTGTATTTTTAGAAAGATTCCAGAAATAAGCGTGACGACATAGAATAATTACGTTAAAAAAGAGATAAATTGTATGAGTGTCTTTGCAAATGATTAATAATATTAAAATTTATTTAATTCTAATTGGTGTTTCATTGACAGCTTGTGCAGGTGGCAGTCAAGGACCTGATGAATTTGGTGTTCTGCCAACAACACCATTGCAATACCCAAAAAATTTATCTGAATTACCTGAGCCAAATTTGTCAGGACAAAATCTAGCAGATAAACGTCCGATTGATGATGTGATAAATGCGTTAGGTGGTAATGCAGATTTACAAAAGAAATCTAAAATTCAAAAAAATGAAAAACCCCTGTTAAAAGCGGTAAGTCGATTTGGTATTACTCCTGATATTCGCATGATTACAGCATCCGAAGATGCAGATTTTAGAGAGAAAAATAAAGCTAAAGTTTTGGAAAGGCTTGTTGGAGTAAATACGTATAAAATTCGTTATAGAAGTCAACGTTTAGATGCTGAAAGAGAATTAGAGCGGTTAAACAAATTAGGAATAAGAACGCCAATTGCCCCATCTAGTTAATCTATAAATTAATGTAGTTATAAAAGAAGCAATGTAACATATGCTGTTTGGTAAAAAATGGATGTGAAAAATCCAATAATAAATGATAGTCGGCGTTTAATAAGGCAATTAAGTGACGCTGCTGCAAACCGTATTGCAGCTGGAGAGGTTGTTGAGAGACCAAGTTCTGCAATAAAAGAACTGGTTGAAAATTCCATTGATGCGGGAGCATCCCGTATTGATATATCTTATAGCGATGGTGGAAAAACTCTTATTCGCGTTAAAGATGATGGGCATGGTATTGCTGAAAATCAATTACTTCTGGCATTATCCAGACATGCTACGAGTAAGATTGATGGTACTGATTTATTAAACATACATACATTTGGTTTTCGAGGTGAAGCTTTACCCTCCATGGGTGCAGTTGGACGTCTCACAATCACCAGTCGAATACAAGATGTTGCTATGGGTGCAACAATTACAGTTGATGGTGGTTTAATAGGAAGGGTTCGCCCTGCGCCTTCAACAATTGGAACGGTTGTTGAATTAAGAGATTTATTTCATGCAACACCTGCTAGATTAAAGTTTCTACGTACTGACCGGGCTGAGGCAGGAGCAATATCTGATGTAATAAAGCGTCTAGCAATGTCAGAGCCCTTTAAAGCTTTTACACTTAGAGATGTAACTGGTGGGGGTGATGGGAGAATAATATTTCGTGCTGACCCAGAGACTGGAGATTTATTTGATGCGATGTATGGTCGTTTAAGTAAAGTACTAGGCGTTGATTTTGCTAAAAATAGTTTTCGGGTAGATGCTGATAGAGATGGAATGACTTTAACCGGATACGCTAGTTTGCCTACTTATTCAAAAGGATCATCTATATCGCAATTTATTTTTGTAAATGGGCGATCAGTAAAAGATAAAAATTTATTATCTGCTTTACGTGCAGCATATTCTGACTTTTTACATAGTGGTCGATATCCTGTTGTAGCACTTTTTATTGAATGTGATTTTGAACGAGTTGATGTTAATGTCCACCCTGCGAAGGCTGAGGTGCGCTTTAGAGAACCTGGCACTGCAAGAGGATTGGTTATATCAGGTTTGAGGCACGCATTAGCAGAAGAAGGCCACCGAGCATCTTCGACAATTGCTGACGCAACTTTAGGTGCATTTAAGAAATCTGGTGATATAAATAATTCTTCAAATTTAAGAATGAGCCAATCATGGTCTATGGAAGTGCCAAGACATCATCCTGATCAGGTCGGTTTTTCGGAAATACAAAATGACTTTTCTTCACGGCAACACGATAACGAAAATATTATTGAACAAATTTCTAATAAGCTGGGTGCTGCAAGAGCACAAATTCACGAAAATTATATCCTTTCTCAGACTGTTGATGGACTTGTGATAGTTGATCAACACGCTGCTCATGAACGATTGGTATATGAGAAATTAAAAAACCAAATGGCAATGAATGGAGTTTCTGCTCAAACACTTTTAATACCTGAAATTATAGAACTATCAGAACAAGACGCAGCAGAGCTAATGGAAATTTCGGGTGAATTAAATGGATTTGGACTAAACATAGAAAATTTTGGTGGTAACAGTATTATAGTACGCGAAACGCCTGCAATATTGGGAGAGGTCAATGCAAAAAACCTAATTCTTGATATATTAGATGAATTAAAAGATTGGTCGCAATCAAATATTGTTAAAGAAAAGCTTGATGCAATATTAAGTCGTGTGGCATGTCATGGCTCTATTCGTTCTGGGCGTATCATGAAAGTTGAAGAAATGAATGCATTGTTACGTGAGATGGAAGCGACACCTCACTCAGGTCAATGTAATCATGGAAGACCAACCTATGTCGAATTAAAATTAAATGATATTGAAAAGTTATTTGGGCGTACTTAGCTGTTATTATTAATTTGATAAGCCAATTACGTTACATTAGCCTTTTTGTAATTGGTATATGAACATATAGGTAAGAAATCTCATGGCAGTAATTAAAAGATTAAACATCAATAAATTTTCAACAGAATCTGACAATAACGCTTTTATAGAAGAACTTAAACAAGTTTGGCTTTCTTGGAGTCACCCATCTGCATTAGGTAAGGTAACAGTTGATATCAACAAAGACCGTAAAGACCCAAAACAAATGACAGCATTTGTTACTTCCTTAGATGAAGACGCTATGAAAGCTGTGGATGAATTTGCTAAAAGTGTTGTCATCCCAATGAGAGATAAATATCAGCATGAAAACATTAAGATTGATGCTGATTTGATAGAAACAATTTATAAGTAATTGATATATATTTTAATTTATAGGAGACAAACCTCAACTTATGGCCGTATAATAAATTTAATTAAGTTTACTTTGTTATGAAATGATACTGAAATGTTAAATATCAAAAGCCATCCTTTACGTGAGAGTTTATCTAAAGAATTGCATGCGAGACCTTTCCCTGTATTGGACGCACCTAGCCAAGTTGTGTTCTTAGCACTTACATCCAATGAAAATGATGAAAAATACATTCAAAGTTTAGCCCAACAATTAGGTGGAAGAGATTACGTGCTTGGTTCAGGTCATTATTATCAAGATTTGGGTAGCTATTCATTAAAATGGGAACGACACAGTGAATTTGTAACATATACAATTTTACTGGATGGCGAAGAAGAGACACCATTTTCTGATCTTGCATTAAATCATTTCCCTGAAATATGGTTAGACTCATTAACTAGCCAAGTTATAACTGCTGTAAAATTGCGCGTTGTTGCACCTGCTTCATCTAAACAAGTAGAACATGATATATTGACAAATTTTCATACGGCTTTTCAGTCAGAAAGTTTAGCAATTTCATACGTCTTAGATAAAAATGCTATTGTTGCTAGTGATTTTAAAATGGATGAAAATGGGTACATTCGTTTTGGGGTTTTACCAATTGGGCAGTTAGGAAGACATAGACTTGGACGAATTGTACAAAGGTTGCTAGAAATTGAAACTTACCGTGCTATGTCCATGTTAACTTTACCAATAGCAAAAAAAGTTTTTACCCGATTAACTGAATTAGAAAAAGATTTGGCCACTACGGTCCAAGAAATCTCAGGACGAGCAGGAACTTATAAAGAAAATCTTGATACACTGATGACTATTGCGTCAGAAATAGAATATTTAAATGCAGAAAATGCATTCCGTTTTGGTGCTGGTGATGCTTATTCAGCATTGGTCGACCAAAGGATATTTGTTTTGCGTGAAGAGAGATTCTTAGGCAGGCAAACTTTTTCTGAATTTATGATGAGGAGATTCAGCCCAACAGTTCGTACTTGTCAAGCAGCACAAAAACGCTTGCAGGATATTTCTGATCGTGCGGCAAGAGCATCAGATTTATTGAGCACAAGAGTAAATGTTCGAACCGCTGCGCAAAATAGGACTCTTTTGGAGCAAATGGATAAACGATCTGAATTACAGCTAAGATTACAAGAAACAGTCGAAGGTTTGTCTGTTGTTGCTATAAGCTACTATTGTGTGAACTTATTTTCATATTTACTATTTCCTTTAGCAGTATTCCAAGGATGGGAAAAGTATAACCTAACTGCATTTTTAGTTATACCTGTAGCTTTGTCCGTATTTTATATGGTGCGAAGAGTGAGGCGCCATTTAACTAAATCTTGAAGAATGGCTGTAACAATCTTGGTATAATTGATTTAAATTTCAACGAGGCATCAGATGCCACAAGGCAAATGCAGGGCCCGTCATCACTAGCAGTTGGTTTATGATGTAGATTTTGATCTGCTATTTCAATATCACCACGTTTGAATTGGTCTTTTTCATCGTGAAATGAGCCCTTTAGAACCAAGGTCATCTCTAAACCGTTATGACTATGATTTGGCATAGCTGTACCTGCTGGTATATATAATAATCTAGCACTTGCTTTATTATCAGTTTTTAGAATTGCTTGCTTTACGCCGCGACCAATACTCTTCCATTTGACGGTTTCTAGTTCATCTCCAGCATATTTCTTGAGAGGTTCTGGGAAAACACCTTCAACCATTGTTGATGCAGAATATTTTTTTACTGGCTTTGTTTTATTTATTTTTAGCAGTACATCTTGAAAAGCGGTTGGGCTCATTTGCTCTTTATTGGTGTCTTCTAAGATTCCACCCCCAATTGCCTCAAAGCTAGCTAATCGAGCTCGAGCCTCATCGCTCATAGACATTTGTGTTGCCACAACAAGATTAAAGGCTTCTGGAAGTATTCCAGCTGCATAACTCATAAGAAGCTTTTCATTTAGATGATGTTTTATTGTCATATTTTTAGTCATTTCATATTATGTCTCAAGCGTTGTAAGGCTAATCTAATTCGAGATTTAATTGTGCCAAGGGGTAAGCCAGTCTCTTCGGCAATTTCTTGGTGCGACAAATCTGCATAAAATGCTCTTTCAACTATAGAACGTTGTTTTAATGGTAAGTTTTTCACAGCTTCAGCTAATAATGTTGTTTCTTGTTGCATCATGATTACATCAGAAGCATCTGGTTCTGGGTCACTACCCCAGGGTAAGTCTTCTGGTTCGGGGCGATTATTGCGTCTAGCTAAATCTATTCGTTTATTTCTGGCAATTGTAAAAATCCAAGTTGATGCTGCTGCTCTAGTTGGATCAAATAAGTATGCTTTATGCCATACTGCGACCATAGTGTCTTGAGCACATTCTTCAGCAGTCGTAGCGTCAGCTCCACTTTTCATTAAAAAAGATTTTATACGTGGTGCAAAATGAGAAAATAAATTTGAGAATGCCTCTTCATCTTTTTTTGTTGATATTAAAATAATACAATTTGCCCAGTGGTTTGTAGAATTTATCTTATCTTTGCTCATCACTTTAGCCAGTATCCTGTCTGAGGTTACTGGTAGCTTAGAGGATCGTTCAAGTACTTCAAAGTCCTGATTGATATATTCTGATAAATCTAACATATATTATATACGTAGTTAGATTTTATTTAGATCATTTTTTTATCCCATTAATGATCTATATCCAATAGAAGTGCGTAGTAATAATAACTTTTTGTTGGATTTTTTATGCCTTTTGAATTCCCCCACACACAATCAAAGAAAAATATTGCAGTTATAGGTGCTGGTATATCAGGTATGGGGGCAGCACATTTATTGGCAAAATATCACAATGTCACACTTTATGAAGCTGAAAACCGAATTGGTGGGCATGCAAGGACTGTTATGGTGGGCTCAAACAATGATAAACCTGTAGACACTGGTTTTATAGTTTTTAATTACGCTAACTATCCAAGAATGGCACAGTTATTTAAATCTCTGAATGTACCAGTTATAAAAAGTGATATGAGTTTTGGTGTTTCTGCTCAATCAGGTAATTTTGAGTATGCTCTAAGGACATTAAATTCGTTATATGGCCAACGAATGAATTTAATACGCCCTAAATATCATAAAATGATATTGGATATTATAAAATTTAACAAAAATGCGGAAAATGCTCTTGAGGGTCCAGATATGACATTAGGGGATTTGCTTGCTAAAATTGGAACTGGCGACTGGTTTCGAGATTATTATATTTTACCATTTAGTGGCGCAATTTGGTCGGCTTCACTTGGGCAAATGCTAAATTTTCCGGCTGAAGCACTGATACGATTTTTTAAAAATCATAATTTGTTGGCAAAATCTGGCCATCATCAGTGGTATACTGTCAAAGGGGGATCAATCGAGTACGTTAATCTTCTAGAGAAAGACATGATAAAGCGTGGTGTAAAAATTTATACTGGGTCAACTGCAAAGGGCGTTAGAAGGACTCCGGCTGGAGTTGAAGTGCGAACTTTTGGAAATGAATGGCAAAAATTTGACAGTATTGTTATGGCTTGTCATTCTGATCAATCTTTGAAAATGCTCGAGAAACCATCTGATGATGAGTTAAAATTACTTTCAGCTATTAAATATCAAAAGAATCAAGCATTTTTGCATTCAGATAATGTTGTAATGCCAAAACGAAAACGCTGTTGGTCATCTTGGGTGTATGCCTCAGATGAAATTCATAATACAAATCCTGTTGGGGTAAGTTACTGGATGAATCGTTTACAACCGATACCAGGTAACCAATATTTTTTTCAGTCTTTAAATCCTACCAGGGAAATTAAACAGGAATTAATCCATGATCAAAAAACATTTATGCATCCAGTTTTTGATCGAGAGGCACTTATTGCTCAAAAAAAATTCAGCACAATTCAAGGGAAAAATAATACATGGTATTGTGGTGCTTGGCTTCGAAATGGATTCCATGAAGATGGATATTCTAGTGCTGTAGATATTCTTGAGAATATTGGGATGGTTTCTGCATGAGTGCGGTTTTGGATCATATTCATGGTCAAACATTTCATGGAAGACATGGTAATATAAAAAATAATTTCTCTTATGGTGTAGATTATATTTTAACTGACTTAAAAAAAACTACTGTACCATTTCTTTTTTCTAGAAATAAAAAAAATATAGTATCACTATTTGACAACGATTATGGAAATCTGTCTTCCTCTGAATGTGCTTTGGATTGGGTTCATAAGGTTTTATCTGAATTTGGTTTTAATAATCTAATCAAAGGTAAGATATTGCTATTAGCTCAACCTAGAATATTAAATCATGTGTTTAATCCAGTAAGTTTTTGGATGATACATGATGAATATAACAATTTGAAGTTAGTCATAGCTGAAGTAAGCAATACATTTGGCGATAGACATAGCTATTTATGTTACAAAGATGATTTGTCTGTAATAAGAAAAGACGATATCATAACGGCTAAAAAAATCTTTCATGTTTCGCCATTTCAGGACATTTCAGGAGAATATAAATTTCGATTTGAATTGACAGAGAACTTTGTGAGTATTTGGATTGATTTTAGAGATAATGACAAAGGAGTATTAGCTACTTTCACTGGGTTTAGGCAGAAATTAACTAATAAATCTATTTTAAAAACAATTTTATTTAGGCCCTTTGGATCTTTTAGAGTTCTGACACTTATTCATTGGCAAGCTGTAAAGTTAAAATATAAAGGAGCGACATTTCGAAAGCGTCCAGTGCCAAACCCTAAGGATGTATCGCGATGAAAAGATATATTTTTATATTATCTATTTTTCTTCTATTCTTCAGCGTAGATAGTTCATATTCGCAAAATTTGTCAGAAATACCAAAAGTATGGCACAAAAAAGGTGAAACACTAACTTCTTTTTTTGGTGTTTCTTTATATAATGGAACTTTGTTTGCTCCAGTAGATAAACCATTTAATATTGATGGAAATTATGCATTAAGCCTTTCATACTTGAGGAGCTTTAAGGCAAAAACTTTAATAAAATCTACAATCAAAGAAATTGATAGAATTCAAGGGATGACCATTGAAGAACAAAAAAATCTATCAAATTTATTATTTGATTGTTTTGTTAATGTATCAAAAGGTGACAGAATAACTGCAATAGCAATCCATAAAAATGAGATTAGTTTTTTCTATAATGGAAAAAAACAATGTGATCTTGAGATGGCTAACATCAGAAGAAAATTTTTCAGTATTTGGCTTGGAAATAATACTCGTGATTTTGAAGGCTCACTTCGTTTGCAAGGTTTGTAAATATGAAGTTTGGCTTAATTAAATATAGTTTTTTTTCGGGTATGTTAGCTTTCGCTGGTTTGCCTATATATTTGCACGCTCCAAAATACTTTTTAGATAATTATGAAATTTCCTTAACTGTAATTGGATTTACCCTCCTAGGACTAAGATGTTTTGATTTTATTCAAGATCCTTTAATTGGCTGGGTATTAGATATCATGAAGTTGTGGCATAGATTATTAGTGTCAATAATGGGTGCGATAATTGCTTTTTCAATGATTTTTTTATTTGCAGTTCCTGCTATTGGAAACCCTTTGATTTGGTTTATTTTCTGTATGGTATTTTTATTTTCTAGTTTTTCAGTTTTATCAATATTATTTTATTCGCAAGGTGTTCATAAAGCAAAAATCTTAGGCAAAAAAGGTCATATTAGATTGGCAGTTTGGAGAGAGACTGGGGGTTTGGTTGGAGTTTGCTTGGCCGCTATTCTTCCTACATTATTTACAGGTTTTGGTTTACTGGAGAACATGACATGGTTTTCAATATTTTTTACATTAATTGTATTAATTTCTGTAATTTTAATGACAAAAGAATGGCATATAAGTTCATTACCAAACAGTAATTTAAAAGTTATTTTTCAAGACCAGATATTAAGGCGTTTGCTAATTATTGCCTTGTTGAATGCAGCGCCACTTGCAGTCACAACAACCTTATTTTTATTTTTTGTAGAGTATTGTTTGGGGACTGATTTTTCAGCTGGAATATTTCTTGTAATATTTTTTGTTTCAGCTGCATTATCCGTTCCTGTTTGGGGTAAATTAGGAAAATATTTTGCAGCAAAAAACATATTAGTGTTCGCGATGATATCATCAATATTTATTTTTGCTTATGTCCTTACTTTAAATTCAGGTGAATATTTAGCATTTGCAATAATTTGTTCACTTTCTGGCTTTACTCTAGGCGCTGACATGACAATTTTACCTGCTGTTTTTTCGCGAAGGATAGCTTACCTTGGAATTAATGCTGGTCAAGCTTTTGGCATTTGGAGTTTTTGCGCTAAGTTTACATTAGCGTTTGCAGCAGCTTTTGTTTTGCCGGTTTTAGATTGGGTAGGTTTCTCAACTATTGAAACAAACTCGGCAAAAGCACTTTGGACGTTAACAATACTTTATGCAGGACTTCCTTGTGTTTTAAAGCTGGGAGCTGTGATTATGCTTTCGTCAAATTATTTGAAGGAGATTTAAATGACTTTGTTTTTTTCAACCCTGCTGTTTGGAACACTTTTAGCATTATTTATAATTTGGTTTTGTAGCGTTAAATTTGGCTTTCTATCACAAAACCCTGATCATTATGAGGATCAAGGAACTGAATTCGATATACGAGAAAGACTTAATGGGAATATGATCTGTGAGGGGGTAATTTATGGCCCATTTGGTAGAGTAAATACAAGGTTTGTTGCTCATATGCATGCTAAATGGAAAGGTAATGTCGGTCACATGACAGAATCATTTGCTTACGATAATGGTGATACCTTAGAGCGTGTTTGGGATTTAAAAGTAAACAGCGATGATGGTTTAATTGAAGCAACGGCCCCTGATATTATTGGAACTGGTAGAGGTAAACAATCCGGTAGCGGAGTTAGATTATGTTATAACATTAAACTTCCAAAATCTGCAGGGAGTTATGTTTTGAATACGGTTGATTGGTTATATCTCATGGAAAATGGGACTATAATAAATAGATCACAATTTAGAAAATTTGGCCTTAAAGTTGGTGAATTAGTAGCTAACATGCGTAAAATTGATTTATGAAATTGAAAGGAAAAAAATACTGGATAATAGGGGCTTCTGAAGGTCTGGGGCGTGAGCTTTCAATACAGCTCTCTAATTTAGGCGTTAAGCTTATTATAAGTGCAAGAAATGAAACAAGATTAAATGAATTATCATCTTTGACGAAAGCCAAAGTATTAGCTCTTGATGTTCTAAACATTGACGCAATTAATCAAGCTTCTAAATCAGTCGGAATAATTGATGGGATTATTTATGTTGCTGGGGATTATACTCCATTAAATTCTACAACATGGAATGTAGAGGAAGTTGATAAGATGATTGCTGTTAATTTTACAGGTGCAGCAAAAGTCTTAGGATTTATAGTGCCAAAATTTTTGAAACAAAATAATGGGCATATAGTTATGATCGGTAGTCTCTCTGGTTTTCGCGGATTGCCAAATGCAATCGGATATGGGGCATCTAAAGCAGCGATGATGCACTTGGCGGAAAATATAAAAGCTGATTTATATAAAACACCTATAAAGATTCAACTTATAAACCCTGGCTTTATAAAAACTCGCTTAACAGAAAAAAATAATTTTAAAATGCCATTTATAATGTCAGTAGAAGATGCAGCTAAGCGTGTAATATTCGCAATGAATAGTAATCGATTTCAAACAAATTTTCCGTTAATATTTTCTCTATTATTCAGGGCTTCAAATTTACTACCTGCTTTTATTTATTTTTGGTTATTTTCATCAAACATGAAAAAATAATTTTTGAAATACTATAAGGCGTAAAATTTACGTTTGATGTCGGTTCTTTCAGTGGATTTTATGCTATTTCATGATAAAAAAAGCTAATTGTTTTTTAGGAATCCAAATGGCTGATAAAATTATATTCAATTTAGACGGAAACTCTGTAGAAGCAGAGCCAGGTGAAACAATTTGGGAAGTGGCTAAAAAACAAGGTACTACTATTCCTCATTTATGCCATTCTGGCAAAAAAGGTTATCGGTCAGATGGCAATTGTAGGGCGTGTATGGTTGAAATTGATGGTGAGCGAACATTAGCTGCTTCGTGTATCAGAACACCCACTAAAGATATGGTTGTAAAAACGGAAAGCCATCGTGCAAAAACAGCTCGTAAAATGGTGATGGAGCTATTGGTTACTGACCAACCACCAAACGACAAAGCGCATGATAAATCTTCCCATTTATGGGATATGGCAAAGTTAGAGAATGTTTCTGAAAGTAGATTTCCAGAATTAGAAATTGAAAGAATTCCATTATTAGATGACAGTCATGTTGCTATGAGTGTAAATCTCGATGCATGTATCCAATGTAACTTATGCGTTAGGGCATGCAGAGAAGTTCAGGTTAATGATGTCATTGGCTTGGCTGGACGCGGGCATGATGCGAAAATTGTATTTGATATGGATGATCCAATGGGAGAGTCATCATGTGTTGCATGTGGTGAGTGTGTTCAAGCCTGCCCAACTGGAGCGTTGATGCCTTCAACTAGCGTTGATGACAAACAGATTGGTGACAGCATGGACTTCGACCGAGAGGTTAAATCAGTTTGTCCATTTTGTGGTGTAGGTTGCCAGATAAGTTTGAAAATAAAAGATGATAAAGTGAAGTGGGTGGATGGAATTGATGGGCCTGCAAACGAAAATCGTTTGTGTGTAAAAGGCAGATTTGGATTCGATTACATAGACCATAATCATCGCCTAACAAAGCCACTAATTAGGCGCGAGGGTGTAGCTAAAGGTTTGAATGTTAACCCAGCAGATCCGTCGAGTCATTTTCGGGAAGCATCTTGGGAAGAAGCATTAAATTTTGCTGCAAATGGACTTAAAGGACGTGGGCGAGAAGTGGCTGGATTTGGCTCAGCAAAGTGTACAAATGAGGAAGCTTATTTATTCCAAAAATTTATCCGACAAGGTTTTGGCCACAACAATGTTGATCACTGTACGAGACTATGTCACGCATCCTCTGTTGCTGCATTAATGGAAAATGTTGGATCTGCAGCGGTTACTGCAACCTTTAACGAAATAGAAAATGCAGACGTAGCAATTGTAATTGGAGCAAACCCTACAGAAAATCATCCAGTTGCTGCTACATATTTTAAACAATTTAGTAAACGTGGTGGACAGTTAATAGTTATGGATCCAAGGGGGCAAGCTCTGAAGCGCCACTCTTCTCATATGCTGCAATTCAAGCCAGGTGCTGATGTTTCAATGTTAAACGCCATAATGCATGTCATTGTTGAAGAGGGCCTGCATGATGATGATTATGTTGCTAAATATACAGAAAATTGGGAAGCGCAAAAAGAGCATTTAAAAGATTTTAGCCCAGAAAAAATGGCACCAATTTGTGGAATCGAAGCTGAAATGCTTCGTGATGTTGCTCGTACCTTTGCTGCTGCAAAAGCTGGTATGATTTTTTGGGGCATGGGTGTATCACAACATATACACGGAACGGATAACTCGCGCTGTTTAATTTCACTTGCATTTATGACTGGAAATGTTGGTAAACCTGGAGCAGGATTACATCCCCTTCGAGGACAAAATAATGTACAAGGCGCATCAGACGCTGGTATGATACCGATGTTCTTGCCAGATTATCAACCAGTATCTGATGATGGTGTTAGGTCAGCTTTTACTGAAGTATGGCAATCTGAGGATTTTAGTTCTGAACGTGGGCTAACCGTAGTTGAAATTATGAATGCAATTCATAATGATAATATTAAAGCGATGTATATTCTTGGAGAAAATCCAGCTATGTCTGACCCAGATGTTGAACATGCCCGGGATGCACTTGCAAAACTAGATCATTTGGTTGTTCAAGATATTTTCTTAACAGAAACTGCAAACTACGCAGATGTCATATTTCCTGCATCAGCATTTGCAGAAAAAAATGGAACTGTAACAAACACCAATCGTCAAGTTCAAATGGGTCGAGCAGCTGTGACTGCTCCAGGAGAGGCTCGTGAAGATTGGGAAATTACAGTAGAGCTTGCCAAACGGTGTGGTTTAGATTGGGATTATACACACCCAAGACAAGTATTTGACGAAATGAAACTCAATATGGAGTCACTGAATAATATTACCTGGGATCGTTTAGAGGAAGAAAGTGTCGTGACTTACCCTAGTTTATCCCCCTCAGATCCGGGTCAGTCAATTGTATTTGGTGATGGTTTTCCTCGTCCAGAGGGAAGGGGAAAATTTACGCCAGCTTCGATTATCGCCCCAGATGATGTTCCTGATTCTGAATATCCAATGATATTAACAACGGGGCGACAACTAGAGCATTGGCATACTGGCTCAATGACAAGGAGAGCAACGGTTCTAGATGCTGTTGAACCTGAAGCAAATTGTTCATTGCATCCTAGAACTTTAAGAAAACTTGGAGTAGTTGCAGGCGATATGTTAACCTTGACCACAAAACGTGGATCAATTGATGTTATGGCGAGAGCTGATAGGGCAGTATCTGAAGATATGGTTTTCCTTCCTTTTGCATATGTTGAAGCTGCAGCAAATATTTTAACAAACTCAGCCTTAGATCCATATGGAAAGATTCCAGAATTTAAGTTTTCTGCAGTTAAAGTCGAAAAAACGACTCAGGTAGCGGCAGAGTAATCGCCATCTGATAAATACTTTTTGATTATTGATTTGTAGATAGTTTTTAAGTTTTGGTTAGGGCAACTGCTATTTGAGTTATTGAATATCAGCAATGAATTCAATTTTCATATTCCTTAAACTTAAAATTATTTAAGTAATTAAGGATAGAAAGTAGATTGAGGCTGTAAAAAAGTATAAGCACTAACGTTGTTTTCAATAGAAAAAA
>FZLS01000064.1 GCA_900197625.1 Rhodobacteraceae bacterium Water-Bin34
CGGTTATTCACGCAATTATGGGCTAGTTTGCAATCTGGGGAAGCAGATGGCGGTGCATTCAGACAAATAATATCGCGTATCTGATCAAACAATATTAGATGTTGATGATTATTAGTAATATATTAAGTTATTGAGTATCTAACGCATTACGCCTGCAAATTTTATTCCGCTTAATTCTGCCATCTCGCGCTTCCAAGTAGTAATATCATTGTAATTAAAATCTGATAAATTTTTATGTCCACATGCGCGAGCTAAAACCTGCATTAATTCAACACTAGCTTCAAAGTAACGAGCCAATTTTTCTGAGCCTATTTGTACATCCAACATTTTACGAAGTTCTGGCTTTTGTGTTGCAACTCCAACAGGACAATTATTTGAATTACACATTCTAGCTGCAATGCAACCAACTGCTTGCATTGCAGAGTTTGAAACTGCAATCGCATCAGCCCCTAATGCCATAGCTTTTGAAAAATCTTCTGCAACACGCAAACCACCTGTGATGATTAAAGTGACATCATTTCCAACTCTATTATTTAAATGCTTCCTAGCTCTCGCAAGAGCTGGAATGGTTGGGACCGAGATATGATCTCGGAATATTAATGGAGCAGCGCCAGTACCACCTCCACGACCATCTAAAATTATATAATCTGCACTAGCTTCTAAAGCAAAATCAATATCATCTTCAACATGATTAGCAGAAAGTTTAAATCCAATTGGGATGCCACCTGAACGTTCTCGTACTTCATCCGCTACTCTTTTAAAATCAGCAGGTGTATCGAGGTCTATAAATGATGCGGGTGAAATTGCGTCTTGCCCCTCTACTAGACCACGTACTTCAGCAATTTTGCCTTGAACCTTTTCACCTGGCAAATGCCCACCTGTGCCAGTTTTGGCACCCTGCCCTCCCTTAAAATGAAATGCCTGAACCTTTTTAACCAATTCTGGTTTCCACCCAAATTGCGCTGAAGCAAGTTCATAGAAATATTTTGAGTTTTCATTTTGTTCTTCAGGAAGCATTCCACCTTCACCTGAACAAATACCAGTACCGGCTAATTCTGCGCCTCGTGCTAATGCAATTTTTGCTTCTTCAGATAATGCTCCATAACTCATATCAGATACAAAAAGTGGGATGTCTAATTTTAATGGCTTGATTGCTTTAGGTCCAATAACTACTTTTGTTTCTACTCGGATATCATCTTGAAGAGGTTTACGTGCCATTTGAGCTGGTAGAATTTGGATATCATCCCAATGTGGTAAATCTTTACGAGGCACGCCCATAGAACCCATTTCGCCATGGTGGCCAACTTTGGAAAGCCCATTTTTTGCCAGCTCATGGATTCGAGCAACAGTAGGTTCTTCTGGGGTTGGAGATGCTACGGGAATATCAGTTTTTATCGTTGGAGTTTCATCACCAATATTGAGAATACCCAATCCAGCATGTGCTCCGTCACAAAAAGGTGCATTTGCACTGGCTTTGCATTGACATAGTGCTTTTGGGCCTGTCTCTTCGACTGAGAACTTCATTGGAGAAATGTCAGTTCCAATATGAGATCCATCACAAAATGGTTGCTGTTGTGATTTTCCACAACGGCACCAAAAATAATTTTTTCCAGATTCCAAGTCTACTTTAATTGGCTTTTTATCTGCAATTATAGGAATTGATTTAGACATATTTTTAATTATTACTCTTATTTAAAACTCAAATTCATAATATATTTTATTAGTATGCTTTCCTGTTATTTCTTAATCTTTCTTTGATTATACTAATTTCTATGAAACTTTATAGCCATCCTTTTCCATACCGCATGTTTGTCGTTTATTATAAAACGATGGTATAAACCTGCTAAAATATGTATGATAGTTAATGAAAGCAGGGCCATAGAGCTTATAAAGTGGATATCTACGAAGGTTGGATACATTGATTTATTTTCAACCATTAGTGTAGGAATTTTTATGAGACCAACTAAGTAAACATCATAGCCCCCCGCCCATGTCATCATGGTGCCTTGAATGGGTAGCCAAAAACAAAGAACATATAATGCTATTTGTACAGTTTTAGATGTTATCTTGTGTATTTTGGGAAGTGTATTCTCAAACTGAGGCTTATTATAGAAACGCCAAACTAATCGAAGGGCGATGAAGCAGAAAATAAATGTTCCCGTGATCTGATGAAACCAAATAAACTGCCCTTTTTGTGGGGAAAACTCCATATTGTGCAAATTAATACCGGTAAATAACTGCCAGAATATCACAATAGCAAATACCCAGTGGAATATTTTTGCTATTGAGCCATAACTATCATTAGTCGCTTTAAGCATTTTTGTTTTCCCCATTTATAAATTTATGTATTTGATTTGTTTAATTCATACTCTGCTTTTTTAGTTTGGTATTCATCCTCAGATAATGCATGCCATCCAATACAATTACCTGTAGGAGAACGGCCACATCCGCATTTAGGTGCTTCACTCATTTTTCAATCCTCTGTTTTATATTGTAGAAATTACAGATATAAATTAATTACTATAGATATTTAATATAAAAAAATGTTAATACTTTATTAACTTGAGATTAATAATATGATTTTTAATTCTGGATTCGAAGTTTTTCGTGAAGTTGTTAATCAAGGTAGCTTTATAGGTGCTGCCAATGCATTGGGGATATCTGCTCCTGCTGTAAGTAAGCAAATAAAATCACTAGAAAATCGTTTAGGATTATTATTGCTTTATAGAACAACAAGAAATGTAACATTAACTGATATCGGCAAGCAGCTTTTTGATACACTTGATAACAATCACGAAGAGTTGTCTGATTTATTACGATTATTATCAAATCAACAAGAACAACCATCTGGAAAATTAAGAATTAATGCTCCAATGGCATTTGGTGAAAAGTTTCTTGTAGATCCAATTTCAGAGTATGCAAAAAATTACCCAGATGTTCTAATTGATGTAGAGTTTGATGATAAGAGAGTTCATTTAGTTGACGATGGATTTGACGTTATTATTAGGATAGGCAAACTCGAAGACTCAGGCTCCGTGGCCAAAAAATTAGGTAATATTCAACATGGGTTCTTTGTAAGCCCATCTTTTATTAAAATGTATAATGAGATAAATTCACCAGAGGATTTGAGATCAGTTCCTGCCGTAATTTACAGAAACACCTCATCTGTTCTAAATTACATTGATGGTGGAGGTAAAGAACAGTCCATAAGTTTGTTACCAAACCTATACGCTAATTCAATAGCTATGCTAGTAGGTGGTGTTTTGAATGGTTTAGGGTTTGCAGGCTTACCAATTTTTGCAGCCGAAGAACACACAAAGAGCGGTAAATTAATACAAATATTAAAAGAATATACCCCAAACCCTAAATCGGATGTTTTTGTTATTTATCCTGATAAGCGGTTTCTTCCTTTGAAAGTACGTAAATTTATTGATCTACTCTCAGAGCACTTTTCAACATAAGAATTAGTAAATATTATTGAAATTTAAAACTAATAAAATCCTCTGTTAATTCCCAATAACAGGTAAAACCCACCCTCGCCAAATGAGCGTCTGAGTGCAGGCTATAGTATCAGTCAAATCAAGGCCTCAGCCCATGCATCACACAAAACGCACGCCTGTATCTCACTGAAACAACGCGGTTATTCACGCAATTATGGGCTAGTTTGCAATCTGGGGAAGCAGATGGCGGTGTCGATTGACCAAGTAGAATTCGTATTAGATATATAATATTCAGATACATTGATACATGGCAAAAATACTAAAGGCGCTTTCATGTAAGGTAGATAGTACATTTAATTATTATCAAAGATATATATTCCTATTTTAATTTGAACTTAGAAAAAAACTAACTTGATCATAGATAATTTTTACTTTTTCAAAAAAACATTCTCTGCAATCTAGTATAAAAATACTGGAGAACAAAATGGTCGAACGCATAAGCACGCTTGTAGTGGGAGCTGGGCAAGCTGGAATTGCCGCTAGTGCTAATTTATCGCGCTATGCAATTGATCATTTAGTTCTTGAGCGTGATAGGATTGCAGAAAGCTGGCGGTCGCGTCGATGGGATTCACTTGTTGCTAATGGGCCAGCATGGCATGATTGTTTTCCAGGCATGAAATTTCCACAAACTGGGCCCGAAGGTTTTCCTCCAAAAGATGAGGTAGCCGATGCATTGAATAATTTTGCTGCAAATCACAAAGCTCCTATACGCACTGGTGTTGAGGTTCATACTGCTAATCGTATTGATGGGCGATCAGGGTTTTTAGTTAAAACCTCAAAAGGCACAATTGAAGCTCAGAACATAATTTGTGCTACAGGAGCATTTCAACGGCCAATCTTACCAAAGATCATCCCAGAATCACCTAATATAATGCAGTTACATTCTGCAAATTATAAAAACCCAGATCAAATTAATGAAGGTGCTGTACTAGTTATTGGTGCGGGGTCATCCGGTGGGCAAATCGCAGATGAACTTCAACGTGCCGGACGTAAAGTATTTTTATGTGTTGGGCCACATGATCGTCCACCACGATCTTACAGAGACAGAGACTATTGTTGGTGGCTTGGTGTATTAGGATTATGGGATTTAGCAGCAAAGACGCCTGGAACAGAACATGTGACAATTTCAGTTAGTGGGGCTCAAGGTGGAAAAACAGTTGATTTTCGCAAATTTGCCCATGATGGGATGGTGTTACTTGGACGTGCTTCTGGTTACAAAAACGGCAAACTAATTATAAGTAACGATCTGAAAAAAAATATTACCGAAGGTGACACAAATTATTTGGAATTGCTAACCAAAGCTGACACTTACATTGAAAAATTTGGTATAAATCTACCAGAAGAACCAAAAGCGCATATTCTTTTAAATGACCCTGAGTGTATCACAACACCAATTCTTGAATTAGATATGGAAAAAGAAGGCATCCGTAGCGTCATATGGGCTACTGGCTATGAACAAGATTTTAGTTGGATAAATCTTCCTAGTGCCTTTGACACAAACGGAGCACCTTTTCATCAACGTGGAGTGTCACCAGAACCTGGGTTGTATTTTTTAGGTCTTCCTTGGCAGTCAAGACGCGGATCTACATTCATTTGGGGCGTTTGGCATGATGCTGCACATATTGCTGACCAATTAGAAATTCAACGTAACTATCAAGATTACCGTCCAGTAAATTTGTGACAAAGGAGTAATGAAATGAATATTGAGCATCCAGCAAAAGTTCCAATTGATGCTTTACGCGCAAATGTATCTGTATCATTTGAGGAGTCTCGAGCTATGCCACCTCAAGTCTATACCTCAAAAGAATTCAACAAAACTGAGCTTGAGCAAATCTTTAAGAAAGATTGGTTTTGCGTTGGCAGAGCAAGCGCTCTTGCAAAGCCTGGTGATTATGTGACTTGTGAGCTTGCTGAACAGCCTGTTATTGTCCTTCGCGATCAAAATCATACTCTTCGTGCAATGTCGAATGTATGCCGACATCGTATGTCTACATTACTCAATGGGAGTGGATCTGCTAAAGTTATAGTTTGTCCATACCATGCCTGGACATATAATCTAGATGGAAGCTTACGCGGTGCACCCGCAATGAACGCAAATAAGGCTTTTTGCAAAAATCAATATAAATTACCAACTATTGCTTGCGAAGAATGGCTTGGCTGGGTTTTTATTAACCTCAATCCAGATGCAAAACCAGTTTCGCAAGAACTTACTGAGGTACAAGAGTTAATCAAGGGTTACGATATGGCTAACTACACTCAGACATTTTTTGAAGAACATTTATGGGACACCAACTGGAAAATCTTAGCCGAGAACTTTATGGAGAGCTATCATTTACCAGTTTGCCATGCAGAAACTATAGGCGGATTATCAAAGCTTGATGAGATGATTTGTCCACCTGGTCGTAAGGCATTTAATTATCATACAATCTTAAAGGACAAGTCTTTAAGTATTGCAATGGCACACCCCAACAATGACCGTCTTAAAGGTGAAGAACGGCGGACAACATATCTTCTTGCAATATACCCCAGTTTACTCATTACACTTACACCAGGGTACTTTTGGTATCTTAGTCTCCACCCAAAGGGACCCTCCAAGGTTCACATACGTTTTGGAGGTGGAATGTCTGATGATTACATCGATGATAAAGAAGCCCAAAAAAATTTGAGTGACTTAAAATCGTTGCTAGATCGAGTAAATATCGAAGACAAAGGATGCACCGAGAAAGTTTATCGTGGACTTTCATCAGACGGTGCAACGCCAGGTCATTTATCACATCTTGAACGCCCAAATTATGATTTTGCTCAATATTTAATGAGCCGGATCGACACCACATTTAAACCAAGTTTTATTGGGGAGGATTAGCGATGTCTTCATTTTCTAACATTCTTCGTGATATTGCATCGCTACCAGCTGATAGTCCGATGAGTTTACCGGGATCACTATACACTAGTGAAGAGTATTTTCATAACGAAGTAGAAATTGTTTTACGTAAGGGTTGGCATTGTCTTGGTCGTGTAGATGAGATCCCTAATTCAGGGGACTTTTTTACAGCTCAGCTTTTAAATGAGCCTTTGCTTGTTGTACGGCAAAGCGATGACAAAATAATAGTGCTAGCTAATGTTTGCCGTCATCGAGGGATGCCATTGGCTGAGGGTACGGGCAATACAAAGCGCTTTATCTGTTCTTATCATGCTTGGACATATGATTTAGATGGAATACTTTTACGTGCACCTAGGATGAAAAATGCTGGCTTTGAACCTAAAAACTGTGGGCTCTACAAGCATAATAGTCACACTTGGAATGGCTTCATTTATGTAAATCTTACCTCAGGGAACTCACCTTTTAAGCACCCTGCTCTTGATGATTTATTAACAAATTATGAAAGCGAAAAATTTAAACTTGCACATGTCGCAGAGGAAGTATGGAATACAAACTGGAAATGCCTGGTTGAGAACTTTATGGAAGGATATCACCTGTCTGTTGTGCATCCTGAAACACTTCATTCCTATACGCCAACGGGTCTAGCTCGCAAACTTGTTAATGGGCCTGGATTTACTTCTTATGCAGCAAATTATCCAAAAAATATTCCACAGCGCGGACTTGGTGCGCCTAATCTTACAGAAGATGAGCGGCTACGTTCGACATTATTCTCGATTTTCCCAACACAGGTTGCAAGCCAAGCAGCTAGTCTTCTAGTTTCATTAAGCATATTTCCTCTAAATGCGGGGCAAATCAAAGTTAAATGGACGCTTTCAACCTATGGTAACGACCTTGACGAAAAGACTATTACTAATAGAATTGCTCTTTGGGAGAAAGTAAATCAGGAAGATCGTGAAAAGCTTGAAAGGATGCAAGGTGCACTCAGCTCCTATCATGCAGGTTCTGGGCCTTTAGCAGAGGAAGATTACGAAGGAACAATTCGTGATTTTCAACTTTGGCTTGCCACACATTATCAAACATAGGAATAGAAGATGACACATAAGCGTATTCGTAAATTCAACACATCTGAGACTTACCCAGAACAAAATTTAGATAATGACCTATGTCAGGCAGTAGTGACCAACGCTTCAGACAAAATTGTCTGGCTAAGAGGTCAATGCCCTCAAAATTTAGATGATGCTATTAATATAAAAAGTCATGACCCTATAGATCAAACTCATAAAGTTATGCAAAACATTAAACAACTTATTGAGGAATCTGGGGGTGAAATGGGTCATCTTGTTAAAATTGTTGTTTATATTACAGATGTACGTCATCGAGAGGCTGTCTACCGCACAATTGGAGAATACACTAAAGGTGTTTATCCAGTTTCAACTGGCCTTGTTGTGCAAGCCCTTGCACGACCTGAATGGCTTGTTGAAATTGACGGCACAGCGGTCATACCAGCATGACATTTTCACTTGTTGCTCGATGTGCTAAAACTGGTATGTTTGGCATTGCTATTTCATCTTCTTCACCTGCGGTTGCAGCTCGATGTTCTTTTGCACGTGCCAAAGTAGGCGCCGTTGCATCGCAAAATGTTACAGATCCAACACTTGGACCTCTTACACTTGATTTAATGCAGAACGGGTTGTCAGCTGAACAAGCAATACAAAATATACAATCAATTGGAAAATTCATTGAATATAGACAAGTTCTTGCAATCGACAAAACAGGTATGACATCAATTCATTCTGGACCAAACTCACTTGGCATTTGGACACAAGCTGAAGGAAAGAACGTAGCTGCAGGTGGAAACCTCCTGTCTAACGAAAGTATACCACAATCAATTGTTGACGCCTTCATGTCATCTGAAGGACACATTGGAGATAGATTAATTGCAGCAATGCGATCAGGGTTAAAAGCAGGAGGAGAAGCAGGGCCAGTTCATTCTGCTGGCATGAAAATTGTCGATAAGATGACTTGGCCTATTGCTGATTTACGTTGTGACTGGACTACAAATTGCCCTATCGAAGAAGTAGCAACCGCATGGGATGTTTACAAACCACAACTTGATGCCTACGTTCAAAGGGCAATCGATCCTCGTGAAGCTCCCTCTTATGGTGTTCCTGGTGACGATTGACAGGCATTTCCTTCTACGTCAACATATCTAAATGCAACTAAGATTTACTTTACGTCAGCTTGAATATTTTACTGTGACAGCTCAAACAGGAAGCATCGCGGCAACAAGTCGTATTTTAAACGTATCCTCGCCCTCTATTTCAACAGCACTTTCTCAGCTTGAAAAAGATTTAGGCGCAGTTCTTTTTGTTCGAAGGCGCCCTCAAGGATTATCTTTGACTGAAGCGGGGCGCACCCTTTCAGCTCAAGCTGAGGTTATTCTAAATAATGCGACTGAACTTACACGTATGGCAGGCATGGTTTCCCATTCTATTCAAGGCCATTTGCACCTTGGGTGTTTAGTTTCTTTTGCTCAAATTGTTGTCCCAAAATTACGACGCAGCTTTGAGGCAGCTCATCCTGCAGTAAAATTGAGTCAAAGCGAGTTAACACAATCAGAAATTTTCACAGCTTTACGGCAAGGTGATATAGATCTAGCTATTAGTTATGCAATAGATTTACCTAACGATCTAGAGTTTCAAGCAATAAAATCTTTACCACCATTTGTTATGCTTGCGCCTGATCACCCGCTTGCAAAGAATGAAATATTAAAGGTTGAACAGCTTGCTGATCATGCAATGGTTCTTCTTGATTTACCCCTTAGCTCTGATTATTTTCTGTCATTTTTTAATCGAACTGGGCCAAGGCCAATAATAGCAGAACGTACGAAAGATCTTGCGGTAGCAAGAAGTCTTGTGGCAAACGGATTTGGGTTTTCTGTAATTAATTACAGGCCAATAGGTACGCATGCCCCTGATGGGAAACCATTAATATTTGTTCCGCTAGAAAGTGAAGTTCCACCTTTACCAGTAGGTTTACTCTCGCTCAAAGGGTTAGCATCTCGTAGTATTTATTCAGCATTTTTAGATCTCTGTCGTGAGGAAATGAAATGATGAAAACGCTGGAAATTCTCGATACTTTGATTTCGTTTGAAACGACCAGTAACAAAAGTAATCTAAGGCTAATAAAATTTGTTGAAGAATTTCTTAGTCAATTTGGATTTCGTATAAACAGATTGAGTTCTCCCTGCGGTACAAAGGCTGGAATTTACGCTGAAATTGGACCTGAAATTGATGGTGGTATACTTCTTTCTGCACACTCAGATGTGGTACCTACTGAAGGACAAAATTGGTCATATCCACCTTTCAAGTTAACTCCTATAGATGATCGGCTTTATGGTCGTGGCACTACAGATATGAAAGGGTTTTTAGCTTCGATGCTTACTTTGGCTTCACGTATTGATCATAAAAAACTCCCAAATCCACTTGCGCTGCTTATAACCTATGATGAAGAGATTGGATGTGTGGGCTTACAACAACTTAAATCACAATTAACATCATTATTGCGAAAACCAAGGCTTTGTGTTGTTGGTGAACCAACTGAAATGCAAGTCGCTTCAGGCCACAAAGGAAAAACTGCTTACCAAGCGACTTTTAACGGCCAAGTTGGACATTCAGCATTAGCACCAAAATTTGACAATGCATTACATATTGCAGCCGATTTCATGTCAGGTTTAAGGAATATGCAAAAACAACTTGCTAAATCAGGACCATTTGATTTTGATTATGATATTCCATTTACCACAATACATGTTGGAAAGCTTTCCGGCGGAAAAGCATTAAATATAGTGCCAAATTATGCTGAAATGCTATTCGAAATTAGGTATCTAGATGCACAAAATACTGATGATTTGATGATTCATATTGATACTATTGCCCGTCATTTCGATAAAGATAATGGGTTGCAAAATGTTAACATTGAAATCATCAACAATTATCCTGGCTTTGAAGTCAAATCCAACCATGAAAACATCAGAAAACTCATTTCCATAACAAACACAAATAGAATTAAAGTTGATTTTGGAACTGAGGCCGGTATCCTTTCGCAAATGGGTGTACCAACTTTAGTTTGTGGACCTGGCTCAATGTCAGAGCAAGGACATAAAGCAGATGAATTTATTACAAAACAACAATTATTCGCTTGTGACGATTTTTTGAGTAAATTGCTAGCTTAAAGCCACTGAGGTGTTCTCAGACATGCTAGATAGGGCATGGGCGCGTTTTCACTTTGAATATCTGGTTCCTCCAAAACCCACCCTCACCAAATGAGCGTTTGAGTAAAGGCTATAGAATCGCTGATTTCAATGCCTCAGCCCATGCATCACACAAAACGCACGCCTGTATCTTACTGAAACAACGGAATAATTCACGTAATTATGGGCTAGCTTGCAATCTGGGGAAGCAGATGGCGGTGCATTAAGACAAATAAGATCGCGTATCTGAACAAAAAAAATTAGATGCTGATTATTATTAGTTATATTAAATTTTTGAGTAATTAACGCATTACACCTGCAAATTTTATTCCACTTAATTCTGCCATCTCGCGCTTCCAAGTAGTAATATCTTTATAGTTAAAATCTGATAAATTTTCATGCCCGCATGCGCGAGCTAAAACCTGCATTAATTCAACACTAGCTTCAAAGTAACGAGCCAATTTTTCTGAGCCTATTTGTACATCCAACATTTTACGAAGTTCTGGCTTTTGTGTTGCAACTCCAACAGGACAATTATTTGAATTACACATTCTAGCTGCAATGCAACCAACTGCTTGCATTGCAGAGTTTGAAACTGCAATCGCATCAGCCCCTAATGCCATAGCTTTTGAAAAATCTTCTGCAACACGCAAACCACCTGTGATGATTAAAGTGACATCATTTCCAACTCTATTATTTAAATGCTTCCTAGCTCTCGCAAGAGCTGGAATGGTTGGGACCGAGATATGATCTCGGAATATTAATGGAGCAGCGCCAGTACCACCTCCACGACCATCTAAAATTATATAATCTGCACTAGCTTCTAAAGCAAAATCAATATCATCTTCAACATGATTAGCAGAAAGTTTAAATCCAATTGGGATGCCACCTGAACGTTCTCGTACTTCATCCGCTACTCTTTTAAAATCAGCAGGTGTATCGAGGTCTATAAATGATGCGGGTGAAATTGCGTCTTGCCCCTCTACTAGACCACGTACTTCAGCAATTTTGCCTTGAACCTTTTCACCTGGCAAATGCCCACCTGTGCCAGTTTTGGCACCCTGCCCTCCCTTAAAATGAAATGCCTGAACCTTTTTAACCAATTCTGGTTTCCACCCAAATTGCGCTGAAGCAAGTTCATAGAAATATTTTGAGTTTTCATTTTGTTCTTCAGGAAGCATTCCACCTTCACCTGAACAAATACCAGTACCGGCTAATTCTGCGCCTCGTGCTAATGCAATTTTTGCTTCTTCAGATAATGCTCCATAACTCATATCAGATACAAAAAGTGGGATGTCTAATTTTAATGGCTTGATTGCTTTAGGTCCAATAACTACTTTTGTTTCTACTCGGATATCATCTTGAAGAGGTTTACGTGCCATTTGAGCTGGTAGAATTTGGATATCATCCCAATGTGGTAAATCTTTACGAGGCACGCCCATAGAACCCATTTCGCCATGGTGGCCAACTTTGGAAAGCCCATTTTTTGCCAGCTCATGGATTCGAGCAACAGTAGGTTCTTCTGGGGTTGGAGATGCTACGGGAATATCAGTTTTTATCGTTGGAGTTTCATCACCAATATTGAGAATACCCAATCCAGCATGTGCTCCGTCACAAAAAGGTGCATTTGCACTGGCTTTGCATTGACATAGTGCTTTTGGGCCTGTCTCTTCGACTGAGAACTTCATTGGAGAAATGTCAGTTCCAATATGAGATCCATCACAAAATGGTTGCTGTTGTGATTTTCCACAACGGCACCAAAAATAATTTTTTCCAGATTCCAAGTCTACTTTAATTGGCTTTTTATCTGCAATTATAGGAATTGATTTAGACATATTTTTAATTATTACTCTTATTTAAAACTCAAATTCATAATATATTTTATTAGTATGCTTTCCTGTTATTTCTTAATCTTTCTTTGATTATACTAATTTCTATGAAACTTTATAGCCATCCTTTTCCATACCGCATGTTTGTCGTTTATTATAAAACGATGGTATAAACCTGCTAAAATATGTATGATAGTTAATGAAAGCAGGGCCATAGAGCTTATAAAGTGGATATCTACGAAGGTTGGATACATTGATTTATTTTCAACCATTAGTGTAGGAATTTTTATGAGACCAACTAAGTAAACATCATAGCCCCCCGCCCATGTCATCATGGTGCCTTGAATGGGTAGCCAAAAACAAAGAACATATAATGCTATTTGTACAGTTTTAGATGTTATCTTGTGTATTTTGGGAAGTGTATTCTCAAACTGAGGCTTATTATAGAAACGCCAAACTAATCGAAGGGCGATGAAGCAGAAAATAAATGTTCCCGTGATCTGATGAAACCAAATAAACTGCCCTTTTTGTGGGGAAAACTCCATATTGTGCAAATTAATACCGGTAAATAACTGCCAGAATATCACAATAGCAAATACCCAGTGGAATATTTTTGCTATTGAGCCATAACTATCATTAGTCGCTTTAAGCATTTTTGTTTTCCCCATTTATAAATTTATGTATTTGATTTGTTTAATTCATACTCTGCTTTTTTAGTTTGGTATTCATCCTCAGATAATGCATGCCATCCAATACAATTACCTGTAGGAGAACGGCCACATCCGCATTTAGGTGCTTCACTCATTTTTCAATCCTCTGTTTTATATTGTAGAAATTACAGATATAAATTAATTACTATAGATATTTAATATAAAAAAATGTTAATACTTTATTAACTTGAGATTAATAATATGATTTTTAATTCTGGATTCGAAGTTTTTCGTGAAGTTGTTAATCAAGGTAGCTTTATAGGTGCTGCCAATGCATTGGGGATATCTGCTCCTGCTGTAAGTAAGCAAATAAAATCACTAGAAAATCGTTTAGGATTATTATTGCTTTATAGAACAACAAGAAATGTAACATTAACTGATATCGGCAAGCAGCTTTTTGATACACTTGATAACAATCACGAAGAGTTGTCTGATTTATTACGATTATTATCAAATCAACAAGAACAACCATCTGGAAAATTAAGAATTAATGCTCCAATGGCATTTGGTGAAAAGTTTCTTGTAGATCCAATTTCAGAGTATGCAAAAAATTACCCAGATGTTCTAATTGATGTAGAGTTTGATGATAAGAGAGTTCATTTAGTTGACGATGGATTTGACGTTATTATTAGGATAGGCAAACTCGAAGACTCAGGCTCCGTGGCCAAAAAATTAGGTAATATTCAACATGGGTTCTTTGTAAGCCCATCTTTTATTAAAATGTATAATGAGATAAATTCACCAGAGGATTTGAGATCAGTTCCTGCCGTAATTTACAGAAACACCTCATCTGTTCTAAATTACATTGATGGTGGAGGTAAAGAACAGTCCATAAGTTTGTTACCAAACCTATACGCTAATTCAATAGCTATGCTAGTAGGTGGTGTTTTGAATGGTTTAGGGTTTGCAGGCTTACCAATTTTTGCAGCCGAAGAACACACAAAGAGCGGTAAATTAATACAAATATTAAAAGAATATACCCCAAACCCTAAATCGGATGTTTTTGTTATTTATCCTGATAAGCGGTTTCTTCCTTTGAAAGTACGTAAATTTATTGATCTACTCTCAGAGCACTTTTCAACATAAGAATTAGTAAATATTATTGAAATTTAAAACTAATAAAATCCTCTGTTAATTCCCAATAACAGGTAAAACCCACCCTCGCCAAATGAGCGTCTGAGTGCAGGCTATAGTATCAGTCAAATCAAGGCCTCAGCCCATGCATCACACAAAACGCACGCCTGTATCTCACTGAAAC
>FZLS01000091.1 GCA_900197625.1 Rhodobacteraceae bacterium Water-Bin34
GCGTTTTGATAACATTACCCACCGTTGCTATTTCTGTTTCGCTCGCTTGTTTGGCCGGATATGCGCTGGCGATTTATCGTTTTCGTGTGGCTTTGCCACTATTTTTTCTTTTCGTTGCAGGTAACTTTGTACCCTTTCAAATTCTTATGGTGCCAGTGCGTGACATGTCAGTTCAAACGGGTCTTTATGATACGATTCAAGGCCAGTTTTTATTCCATGCAGCATTCCAGACTGGTTTCTGCACGCTATTCATGCGAAACTTTATCAAAGCGCTTCCATTTGACTTAATTGAAATTGCACGCGTTGAGGGTGTTGCAGAATGGAGAATATTCTGGTTTGTAATACTTCCATTGGTCAGGCCTGCATTGGCAGCTCTGTCAGTATTAATTTTTACTTTTGTTTGGAACGACTTCTTCTGGGCTAATGTTTTAACCCAGGGTGAACAAGTTAAACCCATTACTGCAGGCGTGCGTGCGTTAAACGGCCAGTTTGTGAATAACTGGCATTTGGTATCCGCAGCAAGCCTTTTAGCAGCAGTTCCGCCAGTATTTATCTTCTTTTTAATGCAACGACACTTTATAACTGGCCTCACACTTGGGGCGGTGAAATGACAATCTGTTGGCGATTAGATGATAGTAGGCAAACTATTGTTTTGGGCTCAGAAAAGGACCATCTTCCGGAGGTAGTCTATTGGGGACCCCGATTGCATGAGGATGAAGACCTAGATGTTCTTTTTGAGGCTCATTCTATTGACGTGACAGGTGGTATGTTGGATCAAAATCCAGAACTGTCTATTTGCCCTGAGGAAACACGTAGTTTTCCAGGTCAACCGGGCCTTGTTGTGCGAAACACGGATGGAAGTCCATTATTACCAAAATTTTGCTTTAAGAAAGCTATTGAGAACGAAAATGAATTAGAATTGATCTATGAAGATCAACAAAATAGTTTTACTTACAATGCTACATTTAAAATTGATGAAATAACACATGTTATCACTTCCTTTGCGAATATAACTGCATCACGACCAATTTATTTGCAGTGGTTGGCGGCACCAGTTGTGCCTGCGCCACAAAATGGAGAAGACATTATTGACTTTTCGGGAAGATGGTGCGGAGAATTTCAACTCAACCGAACAAAATGGTCTCCTGGTATACGTCATCGTGAAAACCGCACTGGTCGAACAGGGCATGAACATTTTCCTGGTTTAATCTTGCCCTGTTATGGTGCGACGAACACATCAGGTCATGCATATGCATTTCACTATGGCTGGTCTGGTGGGCATAGAATGATTGCAGAAGAGTTACCTGATGGGCGTAGGCAGATTCAGATTGGTAATGCGTCACAAATTGAAATAGAGCCTAAGATGAAGTTTGAATCTGGACCATTATATTCAACATTTTCCGACAATGGAATTAATGGATGTGCTGTAGCTTTTCAACGCCATGCTCGAGATCAAATAGTTTCTTGGCCTAAACCAGAAAATCCACGGCCAGTACATTATAATTGCTGGGAAGCGGTCTACTTTAATCATGATTTGGAGGAATTGAAAGATATAGCCAAACGAGCGTCAAAGCTTGGTGCAGAACGATTTGTTTTGGATGACGGCTGGTTTGGCAGTCGTGATGATGATACACAAGCGCTCTCAGATTGGGAAGTTGACCTGCGAAAATATCCAACAGGGCTGACACCGCTAATTGAATATGTCCATTCTTTAGGGATGGGGTTTGGTATCTGGTTTGAACCTGAAATGATAAATCCAAATTCTGATGTATATCGTGCACATCCTGAATGGGCACTTGGGAACGAAGATCAAATCTTAGGCCGGCATCAGATGGTCCTGAACATGGCGTTGCCCGAAGTGCGATCGTATTTATTTGAACGCATCAGTACCATTTTATCTGATAATGCAATTGATTATATAAAATGGGATCACAATCGCGTTCTGCCTATGCCAGATGCAGCACAGACACGAGGCAGTTATGCACTGCTAGATGAGTTGAGACAAACGTTTAGCGAAGTTGAAATCGAAAGCTGTGCATCTGGTGGAGGGCGCATCGATTTTGGAATTTTGAAGAGAACCCAGCGTGTCTGGTTATCTGACAGTAATGATGCATTGGAACGTTTGCTGATGCAGCACAATGCTGCCATTTTCCTTCCATCAGTAGTGACTGGTAGTCATGTTGGCCCACGAAAATGTCATACATCGGGGCGTGAATTAGATATTCGCTTTCGGGCTTGGGTAGCTGCGCAACGGCATCTAGGGTTCGAAATGGATCCTCGCGAATTGACCGTTGAAGAAATGAAAGTGCTAAGAGATGTAACAACATGGTGGAAGTCAAATCGCGATTGGATGTTTAATGCTGATATACTACGCCTCGACAGCGCTGATAGTTCTGTAATTGCTGAGCAACAGTTATCTAGAGATGGCGATCGCTTTGTAGTATTTGCAGGTAAGGCGACGACTTCTACTCAAATTGTGCCACGTCCACTTGAGCTGACGGGTTTGAATCCTAACTCTATGTACCAAATTGAATTGATTAATAAGGAAGATTGTCTAGGGCTTTCGCGAGGCAATCCAATTCTAAAATACAAACCAATTAAATTGAGCGGTAGTTATTTGATGAACCAAGGTATAACACTACCTTGGAGTTTCCCAGAATCGATGTGGGTCCTTGAAGGAAAGTTATTATGAGTAAAAAAAGACGCAGCCACGCATGGTATGGGGGAAAAGATCGAGATGGTTTCATTCACCGCAGTTGGATGAAAAATCAAGGTTTTCCAGACCATGCTTTTGATGGTCGCCCGATCATAGGAATTTGCAATACTTGGTCAGAGCTAACTCCATGCAATTCTGGTCTTCGAGAATTGGCTGAAGGCGTAAAACGTGGAGTATGGGAAGCGGGTGGTTTCCCAGTTGAATTTCCTGTTATGTCTTTGGGTGAAACCCAGATGAAACCCACTGCGATGCTTTTTCGCAATCTATTAGCAATGGATGTAGAAGAAAGCATCCGTGCTTATGGAATAGATGGAGTTGTTTTGCTCGGTGGTTGTGATAAAACTACGCCTGGTCAATTGATGGGTGCAGCTTCTGTTGATTTACCTACGATTGTTGTCAGTTCAGGACCTATGTTGAATGGCAAATGGCAAGGTAAAGACATTGGTTCTGGAACAGATGTTTGGAAATTCTCAGAATCTGTTCGAGCTGGTGAAATGACTTTACATGATTTCATGGCTGCTGAGTCAGGGATGAGCCGCTCGAAAGGTGTTTGCATGACAATGGGGACTGCAAGCACAATGGCTTCGATAGTAGAAGCTATGGGCATGAGCCTGCCTACCAATGCTGCATTACCAGCTGTTGATGCGCGACGCATGGCTTTAGCGCATTTAACGGGAAAGCGTATAGTGGAAATGGTGGAAGAAGATCTTCTTTTTTCCAAAGTGGTTACGCGCGAAAGCTTTGAAAATGCTATTTTAGCCAATGCGGCAGTCGGTGGTTCGACTAATGCAGTTGTCCATTTATTGGCTATCGCTGGACGAATGGAAATTGATTTGTCGCTTAATGATTTTGAGTTGGGGAGTAAAATTCCATTGCTGGTAAATTGTATGCCATCAGGCAAATACTTGATGGAAGATTTCTGTTATGCAGGTGGTATGCCTGTAGTGCTAAATGAACTTAGTGCGTTATTAAGGCCGGCTAATACAGTTCTATCAAAAGATATTAAGCTTTATGGAGAAGGGGCTAAATGCTGGAATAACGATGTCATTAGCAGCTTTGATAAACCTTTCAAAGAAGCGGCTGGCCTTTGTGTATTATATGGAAATTTAGCTCCTAGAGGTGCCATCCTTAAGCCATCTGCTGCATCTGATCATCTTTTAGAGCATGAAGGTGAAGCCTATGTTTTTGAGAGCATCGAGGAAATGAAAGACACGATCAACAACGATGACTTGCCAGTCACCAAGGATTCGGTGCTTGTGTTGAAAGGCTGTGGGCCAAAGGGCTATCCGGGAATGGCTGAAGTTGGTAATATGCCAATTCCTGCAAAGCTAGTTAAAGAAGGTGTGCGAGATATGGTACGTGTAAGTGATGCTCGAATGTCAGGAACAGCTTTTGGAACAGTGATTTTGCACGTTACGCCTGAGGCCCAAGAGGGTGGTACTTTGGCTTTTGTTAAAACTGGAGATCGTATTCGTGTTTCTGCTGAAAAAGGTATTTTAGAGTTGCTCGTTGAACAAGAAGAAATTGATAAACGACGAGAAAGTTGGATACCTACACCGTCTCGTTATACTCGTGGTTATGCAAAAATGTATTACGATCATGTGCTGCAGGCGGATCAAGGTGCTGATCTTGATTTTCTTGTAGGCAAAGACACAAAGCCCATAACAAGAGAAAGTCATTGATGAATAATTCTGCTACATTTCCTGACCTTAAAGGAAGCTCGGTTTTCATTACCGGTGGCGGCTCTGGTATTGGTGGGTCTATCACTGAAGGTTTTTTGCGACAGGGTGCCAAAGTTTCCTTCGTGCAGCGTTCTGATGCTTCGGCCTTCGTGGACAAAATGGAAGAGACGACAGGAATCCGGCCATTTTATACTCAATGTGACATAACCGATGTTGCTAATTTGAAAGAAGCAATGGATGCATCTGAAAAGATTAATGGTCCAATTCAAGTGCTGGTAAATAATGCAGCCAACGATAAAAGACATAAAGCAGAAGAAGTAACGGAAGAATTTTGGGAATGGACGCAAAATATAAATCTAAAAGCTTACTTTTTTGCTTGTCAGGCTGTCATTGATGGAATGCGAAAAGCAGGTGGTGGTTCAGTAGTAAACTTTACCTCTATTAGCTATATCATGGGTAATACTGGTTATGTCAGTTACACAACAGCAAATTCTGGAATTAATGGGATGACGCGTTCTTTGGCACGTGAATTTGGACCTGATAATATTCGATTTAACGCTATTGCTCCCGGTTGGGTGTTGACTGAAAAGCAGCTTGATAAATGGGCTACTCCAGAAGCTTTAGCAAGTCACCTTGAACGCCAATGTTTGAAAGAGCATCTGGAGCCAAGTGATATTGTTGACGCTGTTTTGTTTCTAGCTTCTAACAGTAGCCGAATGATAACAGGCCAATCTCTGGCTGTAGACGGAGGTGTAGTTGTTTCAGGGTGAAGTCGCATGGATAGCTGTTGATTGGGGCACGTCAAATTTACGTGCATATATTATGTCAGCTAACGGTGAGGTCTTGGCTCAAGTTAATTCAACTAAAGGCATGGGAAGCTTGAACTCAGATCAGTTTGAGTTGGCTTTAATCGAATTAATATCTGATTATCTTTGTGATGATTTCATTACACCAGTGATTGCATGCGGGATGGTTGGTGCAAAACAGGGTTGGAAAGAGGCTGGCTATATTTCTGTGCCAGCTGAGCCGCCCAAAAGCACCAAATTTACGCAACCAAATGTAAATGATCCTCGAATAGCAGTTTATATACTTCCAGGAATGTCTCAGTCTATGCCTGCAGATGTGATGCGTGGTGAGGAAACCCAGATCTCAGGTTATTTGGCTCAAAATCCTAATTTTAACGGCTCCATTTGTCTACCAGGTACACATACGAAATGGGTGCAAATCAGTGCTGGAGAAGTAGTAAGTTTTCGTACGTTTATGACGGGAGAACTATTTAACATCATTTCTAAACATTCTGTCTTGCGCCATTCAGTTGATGAAGGTTGGGACGAGGAGGCATTCATTGAAAGTGTGAGTGACGGTATGATGAACGCAAATATGCTAACAAATAATCTGTTTGGGCTGCGTGCATCTTCACTTTTAGAAGGATTGCAACCGACAAATGCAACTGCAAAACTCTCGGGGATGTTGATTGGGTTGGAATTGGCTGGAGCAAAGGGATTTTGGTTGGGCAATCAAGTTGTAATAATTGGTGGCAACAAGATCATGGACCATTATCAAGCTGCTCTAACACAACAGGGTGTTATGCCTATTCGTGCGAATGCTGATGAAATGGTACTAGTAGGACTTGTGGCCTCATATTTCGAATTGAAAAAGGAATAATTATGAAATCACGAAATATTATTGCAATCTTACGCGGGGTCAGGCCCAGTGAAGTTATTCAAATAGGTAATGTTTTAATTGCAGCAGGCATTAATGTAATTGAAGTTCCTCTGAATTCACCCAAGCCATTTGACAGTATAACTAAATTAAAAACTGAATTAGGTGATAGTGCCAAAATCGGTGCAGGTACAGTTTTGACGGTTGAAGATGTTTCCAAATTAAAGGATGCAGGTGGTGAATTAGTTGTATCTCCTAATTGCGATATCGATGTTATTAAAGCCACAAAAGTGGCTGGAATGAAATCCTATCCAGGCGTTTTCACGCCAACGGAATGCTTTGCAGCATTGCGTGCTGGTGCAGATGGTTTAAAATTCTTTCCTGGTACACTAATTGGACCCGCGGGCCTGAAGGCTATGAAGGCAGTTTTACCAGTTGAAACTTTGACATATGTTGTTGGTGGTGCTGACGCAAGTAATTTTGCAGAATGGGCAAATATTGGCGTTACGGGATTTGGCATTGGTTCGGCACTTTACAAAGCTGGTATGGCGCCTGAAGAAATTGCGAAAAAAGCTGCTGAAATTTGCCAAGCTTATGACGAGGCAATGACCTGATGGCGATAGCTGTATTTGACGAACGGAAGTGCTCTTTAGGTGAGGGAGTTTTTTGGCACCCCGAACGTGAGCAACTTTTCTGGTTCGACATAAATGCTAAACAACTATTGACGCAAGGAGCAAAAGGCCCATGCCACTGGCAGTTTGAAGAACATGTATCAGCAGCTGGATGGGTGGAGAAGACTATCTTACTAGTTGCGTCTTCTAAAGCATTAATACGACTCAATATTGAAACAGGCGATCAAACAGTAATCTGTGAATTGGAAGCCGACATAGAAGCAACTCGATCTAATGATGGTCGTGCGGACCCTTGGGGCGGTTTTTGGATTGGAACAATGGGTAAACAGGCCCAGGCTGGCGCAGGTTCAATTTATCGTTTCTATAAAGGTAAGTTGACCAAGTTATACGATAGATTAACGATCCCAAATGCGATTTGTTTTTCACCTGACCGTAATTTTGTGTATTACACCGACAGCGCAGAAAAGATTATAATGCGCCAATCTTTGGATAGAAATGGATGGCCAGATGGTTTTGCAACTCCCTTTGTTGATGGTCGCAATGAAGGCCTTGGACCTGATGGGGCGGTAGTTGATCAAGAAGGTTATTTGTGGAATGCGCAATGGGGCAATTCGCGAGTTGCAAGATACGCGCCAGACGGTACGTTTACATCGTCTCTTTCATTGCCCGCAACACAGGTTTCTTGCCCAGCATTTGGTGGGTCCGATCTAAAAACACTTTTTGTAACAACTGCATACGAAAATCTAGCCAAACCTTCAAAGTTTGATGGTCAAACTTTTTTTGACGAAGTTGACGTGGTTGGTCAAAAAGAGCATCAAGTAAAGCTATGACTGTGAAACACAAACGAAGCTTGGGTGTTTGTTACTACCCCGAACATTGGCCACAAAAAATGTGGGCGAAAGACGCAGCGCGCATGAAAGAGCTTGGCTTGACTTGGGTCCGAATTGGTGAATTTTCTTGGTCTCAAGTTGAGCCAAGACCTAATCAATTTGAATTTGATTGGTTAGATGAAGCAATTCAAACATTAGGCATGGCAGGTCTAAAAGTGGTTTTGGGTACACCTACTGCGACGCCGCCACGTTGGATGCTTGATCGTCATCCCGATATGTTGGCTCTTGATCAACAAGGCCGTCCGCGTAAATTTGGTAGCCGTCGTCATTATTGTTTTAGCCACACCGACTTTCGTGGTGAAGCAGCACGAATAACAAGAATATTTGCAGAACGATACGGCGAAAATCCCTATATCTGCGCATGGCAAACTGATAATGAGTATGGATGTCACGATACCGTGATATCTTATAGCCAAGTAGCCCGTGAAGCATTTATCGACTGGCTTGCACAACGATATCAATCAATAAACGCATTGAATAGTTCTTGGGGAAATGACTTCTGGTCAATGAACTATGATGATTTCACTCAAATAGATCTTCCTAATTTGACTGTAACTGAAGCCAATCCGGCACACCAACTGGCCTTTCGCCGCTTTAGTTCGGATCAAGTATTACTTTTCAACCGCAAACAAGTAGATATAATACGTAAATATTCAAAAGCGCCCATAACCCATAATTATATGGGCCGTATAACTCAATTTGATCATCACAAAATTGGTGACGATTTAGACTTTGCAAGCTGGGACAGTTATCCTATTGGATTTTTAGAAGACCGCGTCCCTAATCGTGAGGATATGCATCCCAGATTTACACATCAAGGTGATCCTGATTTTCAGGCATTCCATCATGATTTATATAGAGGAGTGGGCAAAGGGCGATGGTGGGTTATGGAACAGCAACCTGGTCCAGTAAATTGGGCCCCGTATAATTCAGCACCTCTTCCTGGTATGGTTAAACTTTGGTCGTGGGAAGCTTTTGCCCATGGTGCGGAAACTGTAAGCTATTTTCGATGGCGACAAGTACCGGTTGCACAAGAGCAATTACATTCTGGCCTGCGACGACCTGATGACAAAGCTTCGCTAGTGTGGTCTGAAATTGAAAGCTTAGGTAAAGAGTTGTTAGAGGCGCCAAACATAGCGCCCTGCAAGTCGCGTGTTGCTTTGATGTTTGATTATGAATCCGAATGGACTTGGGATATTCAACCACATGGAAAGGGACTTAGTTATTTTCAGCTGGTATTTGAATATTATGTAGCACTACGTAAACTTGGTCTGTCTATTGATATTATTCGACCTGATACGATTGATTTAAATCAATACCAACTGATATTCGTACCGGGAGTGATGCATATGAATGATGCAATCAAATCAAGTTTGATAGAGTGTGATGCTACCGTTGTGATTGGACCAAGATCGGGTTCGCGTGATAAAGACTTTAAAATACCCGAACCTTTACCACCGTCGTTGGAACAGCTAGATACTGTCGTTGAAGCTTTGGAGTCCCTCCGCCCTAACGATAAAATAGCTTTGCAGAATAATGGGAATATAGTGAATTATCGTGAATTCCTGAGTGGAAATGGGGATGTTTTCTTGTCAACAAAGCAGGGTCAAACTGTTGCTATGCGAAAAGGAAGCCTGATATATGTCGGTTCCTGGTTGGATCAATCTGGTTTAAAGTATTTGTTTCAAAATCTCTGTATGGAACAAGAAATATCAACGATCGAATTACCAGATGCTTTGCGTATAAGAGACACCAGAACAGAACGATTTTGGATAAATTATGATAACATAGATCATACTGTCGATGGGATGACTATTAAAGCAATATCTGTGCTTCGTCAGGAGTTACCTATGAGTGGAACTTGAGGCCCTATAACGCAATAGGCAAAATAAAAGTTAAAGACTATGCTTACCCTTTTAATGACTAGAGTAATGTAGCTATATAAAATTGCTTCCGTGATTTAGAAGCTTCGCAGAAATCAACAAAAACCATAGATTTATTTGGAATCATAGTAATCAAAACCAAATAATTGATGGTATTTTATTGCAGCCAGCGGATGAAAAAATTATTTCAAAAAATTAATAGCAGTATTTTTACTAACCTTGCGTATTAATAATTTCAGTTTTCCATGTTTTACAATTGATTT
>FZLS01000142.1 GCA_900197625.1 Rhodobacteraceae bacterium Water-Bin34
GTATTACTTTCCCAAACACGATCTAAAAGTTGTTTGCGAGAAAAAACTTGCCGTGGTGCTGACATTAAAAAATATAGTAATTTATATTCTATTGGGCCAAGACTAATATTTGATCCATTATATGATACCGTGTGGCGTGCAATATCAATTCTTATATTCTCAAATGTCATAACTTCAGGCGTTGAAAAGTTTTTTTGAATTCGCAAATTTGTTCGAACTCTAGCCAGTAATTCCTTTATTGAGTATGGCTTAACAACATAATCATTAGCTCCAATATTTAAACCTTTGATCTTGTCTTCTTCCTCGCCACGAGCTGTAAGCATTATTATTGGTAGATTAATGGTAGATTTATTAGCACGTATCTGACGGCAAATTTCAATTCCTGAAATATCAGGTAACATCCAATCCAACACAACCAACTCAACTTGATGTTCTTTTAATAACAGCAGACCTTCTTCACCAGTTTCTGCTTTTAAGACGTGATACCCTTCAACATTGAGATTATATGCTAATAGCTCAAGCTGAGAGGGTTCATCTTCAATTACCAATATTTTTATTAATTGTTCTGCCATTTTTACTCTTCCAGTAAATCTCCAGTTACCAAATAATGTACCTGCTCTGCTATATTTGTAACTTGATCGCCCGATCTCTCTAAATTTTTTGAGATAAATAGTAAGTGAGTGCACGCTTCTATATTTCGTGGGTTCTCCATCATATATGTTAACAATTCACGAAATAATGCATCTGTTTTATCATTAATTTCTTGATCTGCTTCACGAGCATCATGAGCTTTCTTTAAATCTCTATTTACGTAAGCTTCCATTACAACATTTAGCATATTTATAATCTTTTCAGACATTTCAGCAATACTTCTAAGAATAGATTTCATTGCAGAAAAATCATCTATTTTTCGGGCTCTATATGATAAGGTTTTTGCATAATCACCCATTCTTTCAAGGCAATTTGAAACCTTTAGTGTTGTGATTGCACTTCGTAAATCTTCTGCCATTGGCTGTCTTAAAGCAATTAAGCGAATGGCTTTATCATCTATCTTTTCTTCCAGCCTATTAATCTTACTGTCATTTTTAGTAACAGTTTTCGCAAGTTTATCGTCTCCAAGCTGTAATGCTTTTGCACTATCCCTAATTTGCTTTGCTACAAGATCTGCCATCTCAACCAGCAAACTTTCTATTTCACTAAGATCTTTATCAAAACGAGTTACAATATGTGAATGATCCATTTATCTTATCCTATCCAATACGACCGGTGATATAATTTTGAGTTCGTTCATCTTTAGGTGACGTAAAAATATTTTTTGTTTTACCACTTTCAACAAGATAACCCATGTGAAAAAATGCTGTTTTTTGAGAAACTCGAGCAGCTTGCTGCATAGAGTGTGTAACTATAACAATGCTAAAGTTAGCTTTGAGTTCATCTATTAACTCTTCAATAACTGCAGTTGCTATTGGATCAAGGGCTGAACAAGGTTCATCCATTAATATAACTCTAGGTTTTACAGCAATAGCGCGCGCTATACATAATCTTTGTTGCTGACCACCTGATAAACCAGTGGCGTTTTCGTTTAAGCGATCTTTTACCTCGTTCCATAATCCAGCTTTTTGTAATGCCCATTCAACAAGATCGGCCATTTCAGATTTATCAGACGTGAGTCCATGAATTTTTGGGCCGTAAGCAACATTTTCAAAAATAGATTTTGGAAACGGGTTTGGTTTTTGAAATACCATACCAACATTTGCACGTAAAGCGACCACATCAACTTCTGGTGCGTATATATCCTGACCAGAAATTCTAATATCACCATTTACCCGACAAATCGGTACCAAATCATTCATTCGGTTAATACATCTTAAAAAAGTTGATTTACCACATCCAGAAGGCCCTATTAATGACGTTACTTGATTTTCAGGGATATCAATCGTGATATTATCAAGAGCTTGTTTAGATCCATAAAAAACATCTACATCTTTCGCCTCAATTATATGTGACGTATTTTTTATATCGATATTTGATTTTGGCTCTGATTGAATATTCATTTTAGAATCTCTTTTCAAATTTTTTACGTAAAAATATAGCAAGCAAGTTCATAAGAACTAAGAATACAAGTAAGACAATTATTGCTGCAGATGTTTTTTCCAAAAATGCACGTTCTGAAGCATCAGCCCAAAGAAATATTTGCACAGGTAATGCCGCTGCAGGCTCAACAACAGATGTAGGAACATCCGCAATAAATGCAACCATACCGATCATTAACAAAGGGGCCGTTTCGCCCAAAGCTTGTGCCATACCAACAATTGTACCAGTCAAAATGCCAGGTAATGCAAGTGGAACAACATGATGAAATGTGGCTTGAATAGGACTAGCTCCCATTCCAAGTGCAGCTTCACGAATAGATGGAGGAACTGCACGTAAAGAAGCACGCGATGCAATAATTATCGTTGGCAATGTCATCAATGATAAAACAAGCCCACCAACTAATGGAGTAGATCTAGGTAGATCAAAAACATTCAAAAGTAATGCCAAACCAAGCAATCCAAACACAATAGATGGCACCGCAGCTAAATTATTAATATTAACTTCAATAAATGCAGAAATTTTGTTTTTCGGTGCAAATTCTTCTAAGTAAATTGCAGCTAAAATTGCTATTGGGAAAGATACAATAAAACAAATAGATAACGTAAGAATAGAGCCCATTAAAGCACTCAATATTCCTGCTAATTCAGGTTCTCTAGAGTCCCCATTTGTAAAAAATTTCTTATTAAATTTTGTACGAACATTATCTGTATCTTTTAACAAAGATATCCACTCTACTTCTAAATCACTAATTCGACGATTATCTTCATCTAAAGAAAGATCAACGGCGCCTTTTAATAACAAATCAATATCGTCTGAAGCAGTAAACCAAAGCGTTGCCTCACTTCCTAGAATACTTGTATCATTCAGGATTTGGTCTCTAAGTTCAAACCCCATATCAGAACTCAGCAATCCATAGAGTTTTTTCTTTTCTTTTCTAGATTTCACATTGGGAAATGTTTGCCGAAGCGACTTTTTCACCAAAGCGTCAAAGCGAGTTTCATTTATGTTATTTTTATCAACATTATCAGGACCAAGGTCTATTGTTATTGCTATATCAGAGCTAACAAACGCACTTTTTCCTTTAAGTAATATTGAACCAACCATAACAAAAAGAAACGCCAATGATATACCAATAGCGAATTTACCAAACCAACGGAATCGTATTTCAGAATGTTCTCGAGAACGTCGCGATTTTGTTGAAGAAGAAAATATATTAGTCATATTGTTCTCGGTATTTATTTACAATTTTTAATGAGATCATGTTTAAAATTAATGTTACAATAAATAACAATAAGCCTAATGCAAAAGCTGATAGAGTTTTTGCACTATCAAATTCTTGATCACCTGTAAGCAGTGCAACAATTTGAGCAGTAATAGTTGTCACAGCTTCAAGTGGATTTGCTGTCAAATTAGCCGCTAAACCAGCAGCCATCACAACTATCATTGTTTCTCCAATAGCACGAGAAGCTGCTAAGAGAAGACTTCCTGAAATTCCAGGTATTGCAGCAGGAAGTATTACTTTTCTAATAGTTTCACTATTTGTTGAGCCTAGCCCTAAAGAAGCATCACGAAGTGATTGTGGAACTGCATTTATAACATCATCTGAAAGCGAAGAGATAAGTGGAATAATCATAATGCCCATAATCAATCCAGCAGCTAGTGCGCTTTCTGATGAAACATTTAGACCAACAGTTTCCCCTGTAGACCTTATAATAGGAGCAACAGTTAATGCAGCAAAAAATCCATAAACGACTGTTGGTATTCCCGCGAGAATTTCTAACAAAGGCTTAATAATATTTCTTGTTTTTTTACTTGCGTATTCAGACAAATAAATCGCAGAAAAGAGGCCGAGCGGCGTTGCTATACACATTGCAATTGTTGAAATTAATAATGTTCCAGTGATAAGTGGAATAGCACCAAAACTACCATCAGCAGCAACTTGATCTGATCGAAGTGCTGTTTGTGGGCTCCATTTAGTACCAAATAAAAATTCGCTTAAAGATACTTTTTGAAAAAAATGAATTGTTTCAAACAATAATGAAAATATTATTCCCACAGTCACAGCAATTGCAACAGATGAGCAAATAATCATTATTGTTTTAATTAAATATTCAGAAAAGTTATGTTTTTTATTACCAATAATATTAAATTCTTTATTTGGAATAATATTTTTTACATTCATTTTCTATGACCGAGACTAATTAAAAATTCGATTCTTTAAATTGAATGCTTGTTAGCTTTTATATGTAACAAAAATATATCAGTTTTGTAACATTTATGTAAAACTGCTAGATCAGATAAAAAAGGGGCAATAAAGCCCCTTTCTATTTTTTTTAAAATCTACATTTCAAGATTTTCTAATGAGTTTATACTATCTGACCAATCACTTCGTTCTTGATCAGTCATTGGTATTAGTCCTTTATCCACAAGATATCCGTCTTCACCCCATGTATCTTCAGAAGTAAATTCTGCCAAGAATTCTGATATACCCGGAATAACTCCAACATGAGCATTTTTAACATAGAAATATAATGAACGAGATACTGGATAATCACCAGTCGCAATTGCTTCAAATTCTGGGTCAACACCATTTATCTTAGAACCTTGGACTGCATCAGAGTTTTGCTCTAAAAATGAAAATCCAAATATTCCGAATGCTGCAGGGTTGGCTTTTAGCTTTTGAACAATTAAGTTATCATTCTCTCCTGCTTCAACATAAGCACCATCCTCTCGGATTGTATGACATAGAGATTTGTAAGCTTTTTTATCTTGTTTCTTTAAAGCTTTTATCCAAGGGATTGTCTTACAGCCACCCTCCATTGCTAGCTCAACAAATGCATCACGTGTACCAGAAGTTGGTGGAGGACCCATAACTTCAATTTTAACTGCAGGCAAAGATGGATTAATTTCATTCCAGTTTTTGTATGGATTTGGTATGGTTTCACCATCTACATCTGTTGGAATATCTTTTGCCAAAGACATAAATATTTCATTTAATGTTAAATCAAAGTTCTCTGCTTCTTTAGAGTTTGCAATCACAATACCGTCATAGCCTATTTTTGCTTCAGTGATATCAGTGATACCATTAGCACTGCATTTTTCTACTTCTGACGCTTTAATTCTTCGCGAAGCGTTTGTTACATCAGGATGATCTACACCAATACCAGCACAAAATAGTTTCAATCCACCACCGGAACCTGTTGATTCAACAATTGGTGTTTTAAAATCTGTACTTTTGCCAAATCGCTCAGCAACTGTTGTAGAAAAAGGAAAGACTGTTGATGAACCTACAATCTTCATTTGATCGCGATCAGCTAATACAGGTGTAGTAAATACACTTGCTGAAGCGATGACACAAATCGATATAGTTTTATTGAACATTTGTTCGACCTTATTTTGTTAAAACAACCAGAAACAGCTCTGGATAAGGCATCGTTATATTTTTTATGTAACAACGGTCTTTCATCAATGTAACAATTTTGTAAAAAAATATTTTTT
>FZLS01000017.1 GCA_900197625.1 Rhodobacteraceae bacterium Water-Bin34
TAGGCATAGGCAGAAAAATTGATGGTCCTCCAGGAACTCCTCAAGCTCAAAGAGTAGGAAGTGGTTCTCCATCAGCTGGAACCGGCGGTGCAGCTAGCTCTACTACAGGAACGAGTAACCAAGCTCAAAGAGTAGGAAGTGGTTCTCCATCAGCTGGGGTAACGCCTTCTTCTACTACAACAATGACAACATCAAGCGGTACGCAAGTTGCTAAAACTGATGTTCGAACAGCTGCATCTAATATAAAAGGCAACCAATTTAGTCTAGATGCTAACGGCAGGTTAAGAGGACCAAACGGTACATTTGCTTCAGATGCAGATGCGCTTGCAGCATTAGAAAAAGGTTTATCAAATACTCAATATTCTAACGTGTTTAGAAGGCTAACTCAACTCTTTAAAGCAGTTAAAATCGTGGCTGCTGTATATCTTATGTATGAAATCTATGTAATATTAGAAGATGATAAGACATATCCAACACAAGATTCTAAAATTAAAGCTATGGCTCCAATTATTGGTAGTCTTGTTGGTGGTCTCGGTGGAGCTGCAATCGGTGCTGCTATGGGTTCCATACCTCCTCTTACAGGTTGGGGAACACTTATTGGTGGAGTATTAGGTGGTCTTCTGGGCGGCTTTGCTGGTAATTACTTTGGTGAAGTTATTGCAAAGTGGGCGTTTAATAAAGATCCTGATGAAAAAGACAGACAAGATGTATCTCAAATGCAAGTTAGAAAGCGACCAACTGGTCAAAGCAAGAAAGCTTGGAATAAAGCATACGGTAAAACGCACAATCCAGATGGAACGCCAATGATGGTTGGTCCTGTTCAGCCAGAAGGAACTGGAAACAATACAACTGGAAACATAACACCATCATCTAGTACTTCACTTAATAACGGTATGGGTCCGTTAAATCAAGAAACTATATCAGAGCTGGAATCAAGTGGTGTTCTAACTAAACCAGGCGGATCAGCTAGTGTTGGTGAATTGTTAGGATTAAAACCAATGAGTTTTGCTGGAGCTGCGCAAGGAAGACAAGTTAAGCTTGATATAGCTGCAGCTGGTTCAGGTGGACCAAGCATTAATGTAGTTAATACTCCAACATATTCATCTTCACCCGTAGTTGTACAAAACGGTGGAAGTGATGTTACTCAAATTAGTGTTGGTGGAGGTGGTTCAGGCGGTAATGGTAAGTCTACAACAACTTACGGAACTACTGGGGCTATCAACTAGCAATAAAAAAGCGAAGGTAATTTTCACTACCTTCGCTCGTACTTCAGTTGGGTTGTTCTATGATATAGCTGCTAAGCAGTACCACATTACACCGATGGTGGTTAGTGATAAAGCCCATTGAGCTACCATGTCACAAAAGTGGCCGTCACATTCCTTTATATAGGAAAATACCTTATTCATTGCATTGGCCCTCCCAGGCCGTTATTATTCAGTTAAAAGCGTCTTTTTTGCCGACGTACTATTTTTACCGATTTCAATCTTTCTAGGTTTCTTCTCATCAGGGATTACGTTCTCTAGTTCAATGGCTAAAATACCATTGACTAAATCCGCGCCATTAACGATGATCGTATCAGAAAGAGTAAATGAGCGTCTAAAAGCTCTTGCGGAAATTCCTTTATGTAAGTAATCTCCTTCGTCCTTATCTGCCTTTTCTGCAAAGACGTTTAGGACGCCGTCCTTTAGCTCTATCTCAATATCACTCTCATTAAAACCAGCTACAGCGATCTCGATCGTGTAATGGTCTTCGTCTATCTTTACGATATTGTATGGAGGGTAATTCGTCTGACCTGGTGTTGAGTTCTGCATTTTATTTAGAACTCTATCAAATCCAATAAAAAATGGATCGCTAAGCAAGTCTGCTGTCATTCTTCGTGCGTTTGTCATTTTGCTATCTCCTTTTAAATTAAGCAAGATTATTGTGTCGTTATTAACCGACGTTAAAAAGTGTAAGAACCCGAATAATTCAGCATTCTTACACGTTTATTTATATACCAGATGTGTATTTTTTGAAAAAATGTTATTACTTTTTGTAATAACCGCTATTCATTATAACTTTTCTGAGATGAACCTTGATACTGCGGTGATGTCTTGATCGCTTAGCGCTGAGGCTTGTGACCACATCATGTTTGATTGACTTCCAACTGTACCACGTCTTTTATATGTGATAAGTCTATTAGAAATATAGTCGAAGGTCTGACCTTGTAATTGTGGTCCTAATCCACCTTCGCCATTAACACCGTGACAACCCATGCAACCACCCCAAAGTTTTTCACCTGGGTCTGCTTCTACTACTACAATACCATTAGCTTCATTATAAGCTGCAAGTTCGATTGCCTTTTGCTTTGAGATTTCACGATTGATTTTTAACTGTTCATAACATTCGCCAACGCAAGCACTGCTGTAACCGCCACCTTTGTGCTCAATGCTTGGGTAAACAAATGTACTAAACCCTAAAAAGAATACTGCCATACCGCCTAAAACATACCACAATTCTTTCATAATATACTATTCTCCAGTAGAACCAAAGCCACCATCACGGTCAGTTTTGAGTTCAGGTTTTACTTTAGTTTCTTTGATTGGTTTGTGTAAAGTTTTTTCGATTAAACATTGAGCGATTCTTTCGCCATGTTCAATTAGAGCCATGCTATCTGAAACGTTTTCCAGCATCATATAAGATTCTTCAACATAGTCTGAATCTATTATACCAACGCCGTTCGCCATTGTCAACCCTTTTTTCAGAGCTTGACTAGAACGAATATACATTTTCATAACATGTTTTTCAGGGATATCAAAGATTAGACCAGTAGGTACTAATACTCTAATTCCTGGTGGGAGTTGAAATGCGTGTGGGTTTCTTCCGACGCCTTTAACCGCTATTAGCATTTCTTTATTAAATGCGTTATATGATCTTAGACGATCTCCATTCTTAATACATGCTTTAATATCGAAACAGGCTGAGCCTTCTGTCGCGTATTCAGGCACGGATGCCCGATCATTCACCTTGTATACATTCATAATTTACTTTTTCCCAATATTGTATTTAGCTTCAAGTGTCCAGTTAGATTTTTCTTTATGAGATAAAATCTTAATTTGATTTAATGGAGCAGCTAAGTCGCTTGTTGCATTTTCATGCACAATTGAACATAGTTCCCATTCTTCAAGAAGATTAACGATTGTGTTTCGTCTTGCTTTATCTTCTTCTGTAAATGTGTTCTTTTTTCCGTCGAGTATGAACAATTCTTTGAAATGTAGAATTGCGTATCTTCCCTGTTTATGTAGGATGTGGCATGTTTGATATAACTTCTTTTCTTTGCGAGAAGAAATGCCTATCCTAGTCAATGTTTCTTTTACTTTCAAAAAACTATCGGGAGAGGGAAGTGATACTTCTATACCGACACCTTTGAAAATGTCTTCAGTTTCCATAACGTACAGCACCTTATTTTTAAATTAATTATTATTGTTATCACGATGAACCAACATTGATGCATCCAATATATTTATTCTATTTTGAACTTCCACCAATAGTGAGCTTGTTCTTAACAGACTTCATATCATCTTGTGATAACGCCTTATAATATAATTTAGCAACTGTACGATTGCAATTATAAACTTGTTGAATGGCATCAAGGTCAACACTTTTGTCAGCCTTTGGCCACTTTGAGAAACGCTTACGCTTACGTAAAGCTCCTCGGTAATAATCAAATTGAGCACCTTCGAATAGATGGTGTCTCATATTCATTTCATTCGCATGAAGAATAGTATCTTCAAAGTTAGTGAATCCACGATTGACTACATATGGAGTATATTGCTTTTCAATCATATCTGGATTATCATGATTTTTAATCAGATCTTCTTTAGTAAAAGATACTGCATTCATAAAATCAAACGGGTTATAATCTTTAGCCATCTTTAAATTCTCCAAATACCTCGGGTGCTAACTTCTGAGCTTCTTCCATATAGTATTCACCAGGATAGTGTTTTAAGCAACGACCTGCTTCAAGTCTTATTGCTTTAGGAATGCGAGGTGTTTTCTTAGGATCTAATAGATTATATAAAAAAATGCGTGCATTGTCAATAGCCCATTTGCGTTCACATGGCATTGTCATTTCTTGCCTCCTCAATAGCTTTAAGAACTTCATTAACTTCATCAGCACATGCTTGACATGATTTAAGAGTATGTAGTCCTTCAGCAGTATTAAACTTTACATTAAACGCGATCTCAGGATCAACGTCCACTCCACAATTAAAACATTGGACAGTCTTTTTTACTTTCTTGATAGTCCAACCGAACATTAATCTTGATCCTCGATACGATTTCCGTAGTAGTCATGAGTACCTGCTCGCCAGTTTTTCTTTCTTTCGTCGAGTATTAATGTAGAAACCCACAGAACTTTACAGCCAAAATAAATTATAGCGACTGCAATTGCACCTGTAAACACGTTATAAAATAAATCTAAAATCATAATAAAATATCCACGGCTTTACCGTTTTCCTCAATGTTATATTGCTCCAACTTTCCACTAGAATTGTAAGTAATATATTCAGTTTTTTCTACTGTTTCAACACCATTTCTTTCAACGTGCTTTACAACAGTTCGAATAACTTGATCATTAACTACTTTTGTAGTTGTATAGTTACTTAATACTACTGGACTAACTGGACCTATTTCACTCATTTGTATTCAGATTCCAACATTACTTCAGTAAGGAATGCAACCATATTAACTTCGAGATCAGCTACAAAGTTTGCTTTGTACATATAATCAGCAAGAGTAACTACGAAGCCTGGCATAGATTTAAGTTCAACTTTATCAGTTGCCATATCATAGATACGTCTGAACATTTCGTTCATATCTTGATCAGAGTTTGATGCAACCCATTTGCGCATACCTGTAAAGTTTTTTGTTTTAAGAAGTTTAAACATTTCGTCCATAGACTCTTGTTTGAGATTAACAAAGATACCTTCATCAATACGACCAGAGGAAGCATATGTTTGAAGCTCGGTTAATACTCTACGAAAGTCTGGAAAGTGTCGTTCAATTACTTTGGCAAGAACTTTTTTGTCGTATTCAATACCTTCATTATCAAGGATTGCGTTAACTCGTTTAAAGAATTCCATCGCCATTTTAGGACGTTGCGTTGTCTCAATAGTAAAATCTACTTCAGACAATCGAGACCTAAGTGGTTCAATGATACGATTTTTAAAGTTACATGTAAAGATAAACCCGCAATTGGAAGAGTATTCTTCAATAAAGTTACGTAAGGCGGGTTGTACTGATGTAGCGTTTAGATAATCAGCTTCATCAAAGATTACGTACTTACGTCCACCAGTAAGAGATACTGAGGATGCATATGTAGATATTTCATACCGAAGAGTATCGATATTCACGTTAAGGGAACCATTCTTTACAATGTAATCACAACCTAGCTCTTCGAGCATTGCTTTAGCGATAGTAGTTTTACCAACGCCTGGACCACCAGTAAGTAGCAGGTTAGGAATGCTTTCGTCTTCTACAAACTTTTTGAAAGCAGCCTTGGTTTTTTCAGGAAGGATAGTGTCGTCAATTTTTTGAGGTCGATACTTTTCAACCCACAACACTTCATTTGCCTTTGATTCAATAGCCATATAGTTTCACCAATCATAATATAAAAATAAAATAAGGGTTTGTTTATCAACGAGAGCCCTTGGTCGTTCATAAGGCTTTTACGCTGAAACTTTATCAGCAAGCGGAGCTTCCGCTGGTACATCAGCCGGAGCTGCGTCTGCAGGCATTTCACCCTGTGGAGCTTCACCTTCAGGCGCGTTTTGACGCAAGAAGACTTCAAGCTTATTACGTAGCATACCTACGCCAGCCATTTCATTACCTTCAATACCACCTCTACGTGATACAACATCAATTAGCTGTACTACGGTTGCAATATCTTGCAAAGAGATTTGTACTGGTTCTTGTTGCTCTTGACCCTGAGCTTGCGGGTTTTGTTGTTCACTCATATTCATTTATCCTTTTTTATAAGTCGACTTAGTATCAATTGCCACAAAATATGTGACACCTTCGCCTTTAAACTCAGAGATACCCTTTGCGCAAAGCGTAACTTTATAGTCCTGAGGTAAAAGCTTGAGATTATCAGTTTTCACAATAATCTTAAATTCATCAGAAGTTGTGCCAATTTCAACACCATAATCATCAGAATTTTCATTGTTGCCGTCAATAGCTTTCAGGTAAATTTTACCTTCTTGGCCAACAAAAGCAACTTCGCTAAATTGAAGAACACCAGCAGCTTTAATTACTGACTGAAGATCTTCCCACGATACATTCACTTCAACATCTGCAGAGGGAAGAGTAATATCTTTCTCTGGAGCAGCATGAATCATTGAGATGTCGGCATAAACATACTTAGTACGTTGTTTGCCCGCGGTAATCATGAAGTATTTATCATGAAACTCTACTTCTGGATCTTTGTAAAGACCTAGAATAGATAAGAACCGAGATAGATCATATACACATGCTTGTGATGGGATCTGATCTGGGATTGTAGCAGTTGCTACAAGTGTTTTTTCCGGTGTTACTGTCTTAAGAACATTGCCTTCCTTCATTAGGATAGACTTGTTGATGCTCGAAAAACTCTTAAGAATCGTAAGAGTACGTTCACTAAATTTCATTATATAAAGCTCCTAGTTTGTTTATTTATTAATAGTACCATAGTATCTGCGTATTGTCAACTGTTATTTTCATTTTTTCTTGTAAGACTTTTTGCTGCTTGATTTATCGGCAGTAAGCGATGTACCAAGCTGCCCCATGTGGCCAAGAGATCCTTTAAAGATATATGTACCAACATGTTGTAATTGCATCCAAGGACACATCCAAACTCTTAGACCAGCTTGTCGTGCTTTCTTACAAAAGAAGTAATCTTCTGATAGATAGCGTTTAGTTTCTGGATCAATAATACAATCAAAGAATGCTGTAATCATTCGACTTCCGTCAAAATTATCAGTACGAGCATGATCTGGTTTGTATTCAAGTTCTGGATAAGCCTCTGCAAACTTTTCCAGAGTTTCACGTGGAATAAGCATAAAGCCTGTACCACCTTCACCAATTTCCATAGGCTCATTCATTTTAAATGAACTTTGCTTAGCAACTGGATTAAAGACATAATCAGCTGAGTAATTTTCTAGCGCAAACGGATTTTCATCTCCAAGACCTGCTTGTGCTGCCTTAGCAACCTTTTCCCATGCAATTGCTTTCTTAGGATAAGGACCAGTTACAACATTATATTTTTCTGGATCTTTTAAATTGACTGCCAATAGGCCTAGTACATCACGCGGTGAGAACGTAATGTCTGCATCAATAAACAATAAATGAGTACAGTCAGATCTTAAGAACTCATCAACAATATAGTTACGTGCCCTCTGAACTAAGCTCTCATTAAATAGGTAATAGAAATGAATACCAATACCGTTTGTTGCACACATCGTAGCAAGATCTGCCGTTGCTTTAGTATAGGTACCAGCACATTGAGCGCCATACATAGGTGTACCTATAAAGATTTTTTGTTTTCGTAATTCTTCAATACTTACTTCAATGTTCATATTTCAATTTGCTCCATGTCTGCCTCAGCTCTAACAATTGTTTGTAATCGGAGTATATCCGCAGCAACATCATGTTTACTATCATGTGCTTTAAAGTTGTATTCCCATTTTGCTACATCGGACACGGGAATGAATCCGTTTTTACCGCCTGGCACGTTAAAGTCAAACTTAGCATCAATGAATGTACGAGTATCGCGTACAGCCCAATACTTAAGATACTGACCTAGTAATTCTTGTTTATTAGCATTTTGTGCAATACGATCTAGAATAACTGGATCAAAAGAGTTTGATCTTGACCACCAATAATCTATTGGCTGTTCACTACGAAGATAATCAATAAGCTTTTCCATAAACTGTACTGCGCTAAGATCTTGCTGTGATGGTTTCATATTTGTACGAAGTTCAGGTGGCTGATCTAACCACCATTGCAAATCACGTTCATTATATTTGCATCCATGATTTACCATTTGATCTTTAATATCAAACTTAGCTTGTTGCATACCAAGCACAAGTTCTTTAAAGGAATAAGGATTATCACTAGTAAACCTTTCCCAATCAAATACGATATAAGAACAATCAATTGCAGGTACTTCCCGCGAGTTTTGACCTATTGTTTCAAAGTCAATTATAAAATGTCTCAAAGAAATGCCTCCAGTGTAGAACCGCGTTCGATATAATCTGCTTTCTGTCTATGATTATACTGCATAACGAAGTCTGTGTCAACTGTTACTAGTTCATTATCTAAATATTTTTTAATTTCAGCCGCCATATCAGTCGCTGTTTGTACTGGAACGTTTTGACAAATGTGATTAGCATTCTTAGGTGATGCACCAACCAATTCAAAATCTTCAGGTAATCCCATAATAGTCATTGCTTCACGATAGTTAATAAAGCGATCTTCATCAGGGTGAGCTAGCATTAAAGGATAATGACCAACAAAAGCACCAATACGATCTTTTGGAATTGTTACTCCACGTCGCATAATACTTTTACCTGATTCTAATTTAGCATGTTTGTATTTGCATTTTTCTACTTCACGTTCATAACCATTCTTTTCCATCCATTCTGCTACTTGCAAATAGTTATAACCTTGTTGTTCAATATAACTATAAACACATGCGCCACGAGCTGAAGTTGGCTCAATAGCATTTGCGTGTTCAGCATGAGTACGACCGCCATGAATTTCTTCTAAGATGAATCTGTAATATGGATTGTCTGTTGGCTTTTTCTTATGATTGATTACTTCAGTTTGGAAGTTAGACTTAACACCACGGATTACTTCCTCAATAGGAGTATGAGGCTTGTTGTAATAGCTTAAAAGAGGTGTGGTATTACCTTTCCAGAAGAAATAGAATGACCTCTCGCGTACTTGTGGTGACCCATGCAATAGAGATTTAGTACGATATACGGACATTGTATATCCATTTGCTTTGCCAATTTCTTTCATTTGATTACGAATTGTTGCACCAATCTTACCAGCAAATCCAGGAGCATTCTCTCCCCAGAATACTTTTGGCTTATATTCACCTAAGATATAATTAGCTGTTTCGACCAACCATTTGTTATTTGCGTTATCATCTCCATATCCCATCGACATAGTTGATAAACCAGCACAAGGACATACCGAGGATACTACATCCGCACGTTCGTTAGTAGGTGGTGATTGGTCCTTATCTAAAACATAATAAGGAATTTCATTATTATAATAATTTAAGATGTGACTATCGTTAGCAGCAAAAGCTTCATATGACATAAAGTGCAGTGGTTTAGTACCAAATGCTTTATGTGAACCAATAGTCTCTCCACCAATTAAGGGTACGATGGATGCGTGTGTATAACTCATTTATTTTCTCCTGCGCATGCTTCTACTACACGATTCCTTAAATCGGTAGATGAAAACGAGTGCTTACGTTTGTTATAGTGAATAGAACATAAGCCAACACCTGTATGATCTGTGCCTTTATATTCCTCGCCAACAATTCTAACGTGTGGCTGAATAGTCAAAATCATATCGACGATTTCTTGTTCTGTACTAAATGGAATGACTTCATCAACAAAACGACAACCCGCCAATTGAACATAACGTTCAAACGGAGTTTGGATTGGTTTATTTTTTGATTCAGGACGGTCAACCGTAGGATCGGTTAATAACCCGCAAATGAGATAATCACAAAGCTCTTTAGCTTCTTGTAGCATTACAATATGACCAGCATGCAATAAATCAAAAGTAGAACAGGTAAAACCAATTCTTACTTCTTCAACAGGCTTACCAACTTTTCTTGCTATCTCAGCTTTGTTTGTAAACATTATCAATACACTCCATAATAAAATCTTTGTTAGGGTGGTACTTATACACCCTAGTCACTTCAGCTGCTACCAATGATATCAGCATATCTCTATTTATATCATTTGCCATAGCCAAATAATTTAAAGATCGACCGAATAGTTTCTTTGGGTACTTGTTAATTAATAGGCTTGCACAAAACTTAGCAGCGTCGAGTTCAGTAGAACCAAACACATCACAAATTGGATCGATCAAATGAGCATCACAGTTATTGAATAAGATGTTTTTAATACCGAAATCACCGTGAGAATATCCACGCTTTATTTTATATTTGTTTAAACTCGAAGCAACATCCATTAGTTTTTTCTGGCCTGAGTTTTTAGCGTGTTCTTCAATACGATCAATATAACTACTAAATGTTATATAGGATTTATTATTAACAGGCTTTAATGATTTCATTTTATCTAACTGTGTTTGAACTGTAGCTAAAGCCATCCAAAAGTTTTCTTTAAAGAAGTTTTCATCGTGATCAATATAATCCATAGTAATTGTTTCACCAACAACACGATGAATAGCCGGTGTTTTAATACCAATCTTTTCAGCTCTTTCAAACCAATCACGTGTTTGGTGAGCATTATTATCTTGCTTATGTACTACTTTACCATCAGTAAAGATTTCACCACCAGATAATCCACCTTCAAGTTCACGAATATCTACTTCAAGGAAATCCTCAGGCATAATACCTTTATCATCAATATAGTAAGCTGCTAATGGTTTATCAAATGAGAGCATATTAAACTTTACTTTGTGCTTATTCAACCATTTGAGCATGCTTTTTTCATACTTATCTCGAGCATCTTCACGAGTTTCACATGATATAGAACCACGTGCCGTAAAGATATCGATTTGCCAACCATCGGCGTGCAGCTTATTCAACTTCTTAATAAGAGGTTTGTTTGGTAAAGCCTTATCAAACTCGCGGTTTTGATGAAAGGCAAGTGTGTCGTCAAAATCTACTACAATACGTTTATGGTACATTAAAAAAATCCCTCAAGTGTTGCACCCGTTTCTTTAGGTTCTTTGATTTCATTTTGTCTGCCATCAACAAGAGTGTATGCTTTTTCATTTAATACACTGCCTGGTGTTGATACAATAATCTCACCAGCTTCACGTCGTTGTTTTGCACTTGGAAAATAACTTGAAATCCTATCTATAAAGTTTATATTATCACGCCTTTTTCCTTTTGTCAACACAAAATCTAAGAACTTAGGACCAAGCACTTCAATATCATTAAAGTTATAAACTAATTCTTGACAAGCCTTTGTACGTGCTTCCCACTCTTCTTTGTTATCATAAATTCTATTCAATTCTGCTGCTAACTCTTCTTCACATGTCGCTTCAGATATAAGTGGTCCATAGTATTCACCCCACTTTTTACCTTCAGGTGATACTGCGTTTTCAGCAAAGTGTTTACTGATAACAGGAAGAGATAAAAGGAATGATTCAATTACAGTATATTCCATACGATGGCCATACTCTTTTGGATCACCTAGACGATATCCACACCATGCTGCTGTAGAACTACCAAGTTGACTCATTCCAAAATCATATTTGTAACTATCATATGCTGTAATAGTTGTACCAGTCTTTTCTTTTTCTTTGGCTGGTTCATAGTGTTCGCCAGCAGAATTTGTACCAACAAATTTAATCTTTGGTTGATATGATTTATGGTAAGGTGCTGCATCAGTGGCAAGAGTTTTAGAGTTTGGATCTCCAATAGATGAGATAGAACGTTCACAACCCATCAAAGTTAAATCCCAGTCATTCTTTAGATATGGTTCAATACGACAGATCATACCTGGATCTTTAAGTGTTGACATACGACCCATGTACATAAAGTGCTTTTTACGATCTTCAAGGGATGCGCGATGTTTGTCGTATTCACCAGTACGAACCCATATTGGATTCTCCATTAGTCGACCTTCAAGGCCCGGATCAGTGTGCAGATAACACTCGTTAGAGTAACCTTCAAATGATTGTGTAACACCAATGTCTGCTAAAGAAAACAACTCAGCGGCTTGTGTTTGTCTGTTAATAGTGTTCTTTGTAATAGCATGGTCGTGTATTACAATGATTGGATCTCCAATGCCTTCGACAAATTCACGGAAACGATCGATGTACTTTCCATTTTTGCGGGTTGGGAATGAGTGTATGATTGCAATGTCGCAAGTGTTTACTTCATCAAGTACTGGCTGTGCGTCTTCAAGTTCATGATCAGATTCAACGCGGTGAATAGTACTTTTCCATTCAGTATCTTTAGCACGACCAAATTTTTGTTTATTATCAAAATCAATTACAATGGTTTCATGTCCTTGTGATACCAACCACGATTCAAATATGTTTGCACCTTTAGTAACGCCGCATCCTTCGATGCCCTTTCCAAAGATAAAAGCAACTTTCATTATATAACTCCTATATTAAATATTCTTTGCATTCAGCTAAAATTTGTTTTACAAGCTTCTTGTCATTCATTTGCCGATTAAGTGGCGATGGATGCGGGAGCCTGAAGTGTGATTTATTTATGACCGATAAACAGTTGCTCGCAAAAACTCCTAAAGCTAAAACCTTAGAATGATCTTCAACTAAACCTTTCAGTCTGTCAAAATCAACATCCTTCATTTTAACTTTACCCTTTTGAGTTACTACGTTAGCAAAGCTATAATTGTTGATACCAAGATCATCACACCACTCGTTAAGGCGAACTATAGTATGACCTTTATACGTAGCAGTCTTTGGATTGTTACCAGGATTTTGACCAATTACTAATACACTCATTCTACAAACTTCTCAAATTTATGTGGTATGTTTTCCCATTCATAAGCATCCTCTAACGGAGCTTTTTCTTCATCGATGTTTGGCCATATCTGACTATATTTAGCATTTCTTTCCATCCAAATAATTTTATCTGGTTCAGGTAAATCTACATCAGATACAATCGCATCAACTGGACATTCCGGTACACATATTCCACAGTCAATACATTCATCAGGATTAATAACCAACATATCAGGTCCTTCATAGAAACAATCTACAGGACAAACTGATACGCACGTGGTGTGCTTACATTTTACACAATTGTCGGTAACTAAATAAGTCATAATACTTATTATACACCAAGAATTGTAACTTGTACACCGCTTTCTGAAAACATTGGCAAAGAATGTTCTTCCCAAACTTTTTGCCATTCGGCTCGGTCAGTTTTATCAGTTGGAATTACTATTTCTTTAATGCCGGCTTGTATAACACACTTAGCACAATCAGGACAAATAGGCAATCCATGTACATACATCGTTGAACCTTTAAGGCTTACACCTGAATATAAAGCATTCATAAGAGCGTTCATTTCAGCATGAACTACAAGCTTATGTTTTAATTCACGAGTGTTGAGCCTTACTTCGGTATCATCAATACCCTTTGGAAATCCATTATAGCCTGTTGCTAGGATTCTTCGCTCATCATTAACGACTACACAACCAATCTTACTTGATGGATCTTTACTCCATGTTGCGATCATCTCAGCCATAGCCATAAATCGCATATGCCATTTGTCGTTATTCTTTAAAAAGATTACGTTATCGTTCAAAGAGAGTACTCCATTGTTCTAGTTTCTTTTTCTTAACAGCAATTCTTTGATCTATTTCTGCTTGAGAAACGAGATTAAATTCTTTGAGTAATTCAATCATTGCTGCCACGTCACCAATTTCATCTTTTAAGTTATTGGTAAACTTTTCTTGCAGGGCTTTAGTTCTTATTACTTTACTACAAGCTTGTGTTAACTCACCGCATTCTTCCATAGTAATAACTAACAGCTCATCAATCTTATTTGATTTTATAAGCTGATTAGCACGTCGGTCTGACTCGCGGAAATAAGAATCATACTCTTTTTCTTGTTGCTCAAGAACGTAAGCGCCCATTTTACTCATGTTATTCTACCAAGTTGAAGTGTCGGTCATACACGTGTAAGTTCATTACTTGCCAGATAAGATCACCTTTAGTAATGCTGTTGATTGCAGGTGTACCGAATGTATTCATGTTATTATCAGCAGCTTCAACGTTATATTCTTTAACGAACTTATCCATTAGATACTGAGCCCATGCGTAATCATTTTTATAGCCAAAGACTACGTCATTAGAGCGCATTTGAGATACCATATGTAGTTTACCATCACGAATATAAAAGGTCTGAGCGTTAGTACAGATGAAATCAGACTTACCGTTTTCATTGTATTCGGCCCAGATAGATGGACGATTATAGACCATTTGAGCACGACGTGAATCAGGATTTTGAAGCAATTCATTCATAGCATTTCGGTATTGATTGAAGTACTTATCAGAATAAACAATATGGCCATAGTTTGAATTGATTTCACCAACGTCATTAGCTGAATATTGCCAAGCCATTGGTGGTTCTTTTTCATCACCATGAATATCATTAATGTTCGTTGATTGGCTTTCATACCAGTCGAGTTCAGCTTGGATATACTTAGGAGCTGGTTTACCAAAGATTGCTTCTTCATCAGCAACAAAAGATGCGCCGAGCATCTCAATAGTTTTAGCACCTGTTTTATCAGTAGTAAATCTTTCAGCAGCTAATTCGCTTTTGAAATATTCACGTACGTCACTTACTTTCATCATCGCCATAATAATATCCTTCATTCGAGTTTGATTCTAGGTCTTCTACAATTCTATAAAGATCTTGTAGCTTTTCGATATCATTTTTATTTTCAGTATCGATCTGAATTTCTATTTTTATAATCATAATTATTCATTGTAATCAGTTTCTTTGTTAAATCTATCATCAAAATCTTCAGCAGTAGCTTCGGCTTGACACATGATAAGTATCATCATTTGTGTAAGAGCGTGATGAGTGTGTGGTAATCCACTTTCAGGATCAATATCTTCGCCTGAGTTCCAAGCTAAGAGATGTCGCATGATTGATCCATAATGACGTGTTGATGGAAACTTATTAACATCTTTACGCCAATTATTTTTGCCATACTTTTGAGCACCAAAAGCAAACACTTCAGCCGCAGCAATAATAGCTTCAGATGGAACGAGATCAATTGGTGGTTTGTCGTTATCAAACTTCATAATATATCCTTTTAATATACGCTTTCATTATATACAGAGCGTGGGTCACCGTTTTTATTGTAGAAAAACTTAAGCTTTTTGTTACCATACTGATCGACAATAAAGTTGTTATCGAACTTAGTATTACATGGTCTAAGGTTTTCACGAATAGTATCAAAAGGTGCAACACATCTCCATCTTACATCATAAGTATTTTCAGATAATTTATTATAACATCCAAAGATAACAATGTCAACACATTTTGGATAGAGCTTGCGATTGCGAGCTAGCTTTTGTCCCATATAGTTTGAGATCGTAAGCCACTTGGTTTCGTATTTTTTGCCTACAGGATCTGCAGCATTCTTTACTTCGCATCTAAATCCATTCCAATCAACATCCCAGTTATGAGATGAGGGAACAGTGTGGTCAAACTCAGCGGGATTCATTACACCACCTTGTCGAACCAAAGCAAATTCAAGAATGACGCCAGCCTTTGTGTGAGCATATACAGTTTCATAGCTACGGTCACGTCTACGTACGTCGCAAGCATACATTTCTTTAGCCATAGTTTCTATATGCGCCAACTCATCCTCGTTTAATTCAAGGATGAGAGGCTCTGGGAGGGTAAGCTTTTTAGGCATGGTATTCTTTCCGCCAAGATGATCCTACTGTACCAAGACCACTGCCGGAGAGATATACTTGCCACATGATACGAGATACTTCAGCTGAATTTGGTGCCTTGTCAAGATCGTACTGAAGACGATTTAAAGCACGCGGTTTAGTCTTTGGACTAAGCATCTTTAGTGCTTCTTCACGAGCTTTTTCCAAAGGCATTTTATCAAGTTTTTGAAGAGTTTCAATATCCATTACAAAAGTTCCTTAAGTTCTATCGTAGACGTAAACGTCAGCATGAGTAGCAAGACTTAGTGGAAGAGATTGATCATAACCTCTCCTTCTACCTTTACCATATCTTGCTTCGGAATGCACTGCCCTAGGACCTCTACCTTGAAGTTTAACACGCTTTGGTGTTTCGAGAGGGTGAGCTGTGTTGTGCATTTTGACAACCATTTTAAGACCGTCGAGCGACGCTTGATCTTCTGGAGCAACTTGTCCATCGATCATTTTAACAGTTGTGTAGTAAGCTTGAGTTCTATTTTGGTTTTTCATAATATATCCTTATTAATTTATAGTACTATTATACATCATTTAAGAACGAATGTCAACAGTTATTTTAAATTAATTTGAAGTTATTTCATCCATTAGCTGGGTAAACACTTTGTGTGCTTCAGAAAAGTTAGAGTAGGAGTTACTAGTTAGGCCTTCAAGTTCTATGCACTCTAGAACGTACTCTCCATCTTCTTTGCCCCACATCCAGCTGTTCTTATAAAAGCCGTCGGAATCTTCGATCAACTCGTTCACAAGAACATAGCCTTTGTACTTATAAGACTCATCGAACCAACCGATTCGTTGCTTCTCATGCCAAACAGTCATTACGCGTATTCCTTAAATGTTACTACATCAAGGAGCTTTTCAACAAGCTCTCTGCCGTAATCAGTGAATAGAATACCACGATCCCAGACGAAGTGCTCAACACACTGACCTGAGTAAAAATCTTCACCCTCAGTAATCCACCTAAGAGCAGTTGTTTCATCACCAGCGCCTAACGCAATTGCCTTAGCAATTTCAGCTTTCATGGCCGCGACGTCTTCTTCTTTTTGAAGCTTAGACTCTTTTATCTGCGCTTCCATCTCAGCGTCCATCTGATCGAGTGATTTCTCAAGAGCTTCAGCCGAAAGACCTAGGTAGTAATCCCAGGTAGAACCACGCGGGCGAAAGCCGTTGAGGTCCTTGAAGTAATCCGAAAAGCACATGTCGTGCAGTTCAGTATTACGTTCGGCGGTGTTTGCTTCAGAGTTAATGCGATTCATCTTAATAGCCTCTTATTTAGTGTAACCTAGTTTTAGAAATTCTTCAGCTTCAGCTTGAGTAACTCCAGAAAGTTTAAGTACTTCCTTAAGATTACGTGGGCCAAATGATGTACCAAAGCGAGTAAGAGCATCACCGAAGGAGCTCATACGATTTGATCGAGCAATTTCGTCATCTTTCAAACCTTTCATAGGCATGTTAACTGAGATATCCATCAGTTTGCGACCAATTGCAGCAACTATAACTTGATTTTTAGTAGGATCATAAGGTGATTTCATAGTATTTCGTTCCTTTTTCAATTTATATAGCCATTATATATCATCTTAAAACGAATGTAAAGGCTTTTTTTCACTTTTTTTTGTGACAAAGTGTCACACCTATTCCTTAATCTAAACGATAAGCAACGTGACATTTGATTCCAGCGTCTCTTTCCATGATTGCGGCATATGCCTCAGCACCAGCTTTTTTAGCACTCATATCTTGAGTATTTACATTGGAAGGATTCCAACAATGAAGACCAGTACCTACATAAGGCTTTTTGAAACCGTGCTCTTTAAGCACTTTACCAACCTTTGTGTTACCACGTACTCTTGCTTCAACCCAAGCAAAACCACAATTAAACATACCTTCACCGTACTGATCAATGTATTCTTTTGCCGCTAGCTCAGCAGCCATCTCAGCTTTACCAATTACTTTAATAAGTTCGTTCATGTTTAAGTTCCTTTATCAATTTATAGAGCTATTATATTCGGTTTGAGAACAAATGTCAACTGTTTTTTAGATCATTTTGTTATAAAAAGATGTTTCTTATAACTCTTCTACAGTGATTCTGTAGGCTTTACCGTTTGAATCTGTACAGTCTATGGTCTTTCGAGTTGATTGGAAGTAGCCTTCAGTTGGATGAAGATCCAGCATGACGCCACCAACGAGGCCATTGATCGTATCAAAGTGTTGATCTTCTGGCTTGATGGATACCAAAGCCTTTCGAATAAAAGATGCGAAAGCGTCGCAATAAGCTAAGTTCATAATTAAGCCGCCTTTTCTAATTTGGAGTTAAAAGCTTTGAAACCGTAGGAGGATACAACCACCATTTCACCTGTCTCGTCGATGATCACGTCAGCAACCGAGATTGAGTGCATAGATGATAAACGTTCGATGCTTTCCTCTGGACCGATGTTACCGATATGGAACACTTCGTTAAGGTTCTCAGCTACAATATTACAAACGTGGGTGTAGTAACCATTGTCCCATGCTTCAGAGGCTTGATCAGCAATCTTGTCACCGCTGAAATCCATAGTCATATCCATTTTAGCTACATGAGCAGGAACAGCCATATGACCTTCAGCATTGATTAAGTCATACTGAGCCTTACTTAGCTTGATTTGATAGATTGAATATTTCATATTTTAGCCTCTTGTTTAATTTATATGTATATTATACATCATCTCAAAACAAATGTCAACAAAAAAATGAAATTAAATCAAATTAAATTCCTAATGAAAACAACGGCTTGTAAAATAATTGAAAGTTTTTTGAAAAAGACGTCCATGTCTGCGGTCTTTCCGTGATTATTTAGAGGCTTTTTTAACACCAGAAGCTGCTTTAGCAACTTTCTTAGTGTACGACACGCCTCTATAGGTTAGTTCTATAGTCATCGTAATTCTCCTTATTCGGATTATACGATTCTTTTAACGCATGAACCAATGCGGATCTCTTAAGTGGATCAGGCTGTTTGTTTTTCGTATCTCTGTACTAGCACAGCAACATTAGAGTGTGAGCCAGTTTTAATAGAACTTAATGCACCAAATAAACATTGGTTAGCACCTGTGGGTAGCAAAAGCTTCATGGATTGTAAAGCTTCGTCTATTTGATCAGCCGTTACAGAATCTGGATTATCTTGCCATTGTTTTACTAGTTCAATACTCATATTTACTTATTCCTTAGAAGTTAAACTTCACATATGGATCAAATACTTGGAAGCCACCTGTGAGTTCAGCAGCAGCCTCTAAATCAGGATCCATATAAGACGCGTTTTCTGCAAAGAAAATATTAAAGTTCACGTGATTAAAAGTCTCGCCAACTGACCTTTCTGGAACAAACGTAAATTCAATAAGTTGAAAGTCTTCAAAGTTATCTTGATCTAAGAAAGCTTGTTCAGTCACGTGAGCAGTGCCTTGCATATGATAGGGAGTGTGCGTGCCATTAGTAGGAGATGATGGTTCATCGTCTGGTCGTGCGCTTAGTCCATTCCAATTATATTCTCCTTGATCGCCAGTTAATGTCCCAGTCGGTAAAGTGTAACTTGGATTGTTGGCGCCGATGGCGATATAGTTAACGTGACGTTCATCAGAAGAGTCTACTTGTGTAGTAGAAATACCAGCAAAAGATAATGGTCTTAATTTGTCATCAGCGCTAATTTTTACTCTTGCGCCAACAGTAATTGATGCTGCCGTTACAGGAACGTAAACACGCTGTGTCCATTCATATCTTATCCAAAGCCCTGTGTTACTCATTTGTGTTGAGCCGTCTATTGTTGACAGGGTTGTATTGCTTATAAGCTTGCACAAAGCGTGATCATCAGAATGTCCATTAAAGAAGCTGGCTCTAGTTGGGTCTTCATTGCTATAATGCTCATTATCCCATAGATATCCTGAGCCATACATTTTCATAACTCTTGCATCACCATCATCTGGGACGTACCCTACTAATTCGTATGGATCAAATCTTTCTAAAAAGAAGTTTCCAACAAAAGAGCCGTATCCATCGTTAAAGAGCGGCGAAAAATGCAACCAATTTCTTATAGGTGCAAATGTTCCTTCTATCTCAGTAGCGTTGCTTTCATAAACACCGTTGCCGACAGTCCAGGTTGGATAATTACCGTGTTCAAATAGAGTATTATAAAGACGGTTGCCTGTATAAGGCAATGCCTGCTTGTTCGTAGTATTTTCACCCGCGGTTCTCGCTAAGTATAATCCGTGAACACCTTTGATGCCTTTGCCAAGTTTCATATTAGGGATCCAACTTTACTAGACCAGAGCCATAAATTATATAGTTAGGAGTAGTACTAGTTCCGCCGGCTGCGTTATCGTCTATACAGACAATATCTACGATTCCACCAGACAAAACCTCGAAATTATTTTCTACTGCGAATGCTGAGTTACCATTTAATGCATGAACATTCTGAGTGCCAGTATCAATAATTAAGGGAAACGCAGAAGCGTTGCCTATCGTCCACTCTGAACCTACGTTAATCGCCGCTGGTTGAAATAAATTAACCGTTGTAGTTACACTTGCACCAGCGCCTTTTTTGATTATTCTTTGATTTGTAAATGCTTCAAACTCTGCACCAGTAATTGTTTCATCATTAGTAAGCGTTAAAGCGTTAGAAATATTACCGCTGAGCGTAACTTCGTTTCCGCCAGGAGTAACTCCATCAGATAATCTTAACCCACCAGTATCTGGGTTCCAAAAGATTTCGCCTTTGAGACCTATATAAGTTTCAGGGTTGTTACCACCCAGTTTAGTTAAAAATGCGCTGTAAGTTGTTGTAGCCATTTTGTTTGTCCTTTAGTATTAATTGTATTACCTGATATTTATCAAGTTTACTTGTTTATGGTTCTTGATCGCATAAAAGAGAGCAGTAGAAGCTAGCAAGAACGTCAGTCGTTCCAACTTCTCTAATAGACACCGTACCAAATGCTGAAGTCGGATTTATGTTGTTGCCACTATCTTGTATTGCCCAAGTTCTCGTAGTCCCTAAGTTATACCAAACGCCGTCTGAGTTTTCATCAAGAGTAGATGTAAAGTCACCAGCACCAGATTGGAACCAAGTAAATTGCCATCTAACTTCATAATCAGAAGCAGTTCCATAGTTGAGCCACGTTTGGGGTTGCCCGGATACTGTAGTTGGACCACCGCCACCACCGAGACCGGCTGCTGTAATTGTACCATTATTTGAAATTGTCCACTCAGCTGAGCATTGAGTGCCAAGCCCCGCTGCAACAGAGTTAACGGTTAATTGGTTTAAACCTGGATTGACCTCCTGCGAGCTGCCAGACCAAACTGTTCTATAATAACCAGAATCGAGAATATTACTCCCCGACGCATCATCAGCAATTTCAACTTTAGTTTGCATAAATCTCGTAGTAGAGTCTGGAGATGAACTACTAAAATAACGAAACCCTCGATCGGCGTCGAGAGGATGCCAAGTACCAAGTTGGTCACCTTGATTTGCCGTAACTCTTGTGGCACCTGAAAGGTTTTCTTCGTGATAAATCGCCCAGTTCTGTGTATAAGAAGAACCCGTTTGTGACGTTCCTCGGTAATATGTTTTACCACCGGTTGTAAGCTGCGTTACGCCCTGCGCTGAAGATGGTGGTTGATATTGTTGTTGATATACCATTACACTGTTTCTTACAATCTTTAAGGTTGCGTAGTTGCCATAAAAGTCTTGAGTAACTCTCCAAAAATCAGTAGCGGTATTGTAATCTTCACCTGTTGCCGGAACACGAGCCGTACCTGACATTGTTGCTCCCGTGTCATCTAGAAATCTTATCCAATAGTCTTGTACTGGGGTAACATTACACCATTGATCGGTAGCATATAGTTGAGGAGCTGCAACGTCTCTGTAATCAGTTTTTTCAACTTTGCCTCCCGCTAAGAAATTAAAGCCGTTGTTAGTAACCCAATTTGACGGGCTGCCAACTTGCGGTAATGGAGAAGAACCACCAAATGACTCAGGAGATCCAGTTGTACCCGACAGGTTTATATTTTCAGCTAAACCAAAAGTAAATTTTAGATTTTTGTTAAAAGAAGAATTAGTTACTGCAGATCCAGTTGGAAACTTTTGTGTCCTATATGTAGAACCATCTAATCTTGTAGAGTATCCACTACCGGTAGGACTTAAAAAAGTATTTTGATACGTGTCGCCCTGTGTTGTGCCAGCTCCATTGAGATTATAATCAATAGTATAGTTTGCATCGCCGCCAGCTAAGTAGTATTGCAAAAACGGATATACTAAGGTTGCCATTGAGTCTAAATCATGACCACGAATTTGTTCTGTACCAGCATCAAAATATATTGGCATGCGTTCGAACATAAGACTAGTGTCGCCATCAGCAAAATCAGGAGTATTCTTGAAAAGATAATAATTAGTGTCGATCGTCTGCTTTTTAGTTTCAGGTATCTGGCTAGATTGATATGCAGATGTGTCCGCTCTACTATCAACTGCCACTGGCGTAGCACTAACACGAGTTGCATAGGGTAGCGAAGTAGCTGTTGATATGAAGTATCTACCACCGGACAAGAAATTAGTGTGGTCTTCTTGAGCAAGTTTATTTAAACCTGGCAAGATAAATGTATCGATAAAATCTTGGCGTGTCATTGCTCTGAGCTCTCGATCAGAATCTCCACCTGCTCCAGCAGCCGTTAAATATAAAGGGTATTGAAAATTGTTCGTGTCTGTTGTAGGCAATGCTGCGTAGTCATTAACAATTCTTATATTATTATAGTAATCTGTAACCGTCTCAACACTTGGAGTGTCTGCTTCAGAAACATAACTACCGGCCTGGGCTGTAGCGTCACCAGCAATAAAATATGTGTCTTCAAAATTTTGGTTTGGCATTAGAACACCATTAGTTCCGCCAACCTCTAAGCGTACTGGCGTAAATGTACCGTGCCAATCAGATATAACTTCTGCTAGATCTTCGACGTCTGCGGTTACGTATTCTCTTATTGTGCCCTGGCTGTCCATGTAACATGGGGTTCTTACGGCCATATCAATTCCTCACTTATAAATGATTATTAAATTGTACCGTCTGACGCGGCATAGAGTGATTTAATAGTCACACCGGCTGAATTAACGATAGCAAGTTGCGATCCAACTGTTGACGTTTGGTTTACAATTGCGAAATTGATTGTGTTTGCCGTGAGTGCGTCAACACCAGTTATATTTTCTAGGTTGCGCGTATCACTGATGATTATGTTGCCTGATATTTTGATCGCCATCTTCGTCTCCTATTGACTATTAGCTTTGTATTAAGTCTATTTATAAATATTACATTGAGTCGAACTTTGTTATGTGTAAATAATTTCATATTATAACTAGGAGAATAATACAATGGCAAAGACAACAATTGACGCCGAAGCTGCAGCAGAAATGGATGTGAATGGCGACGGTCACATTTCAGCTGAAGAAATGGCCATGCACTTAGAATTTAAACGTAAAGCTTTAGAAGATAAAGACGCCCAACGAGACGCTATTCGTAAAATGGCTTGGTTCTCATTGATTGGATTATTAGTATATCCATTAGCGATTATTTTAACTTCATGGTTGCAATTAGATACGGCGGCTAAATTAGTAGCTGATATCGCACCAACATACTTTGCATCAATCGCAGTATTAGTTTCAGCTTTCTTTGCTGCTGATGCCGTCGGCGGTAAAAAGTAAGAATACAAAAAAATAGGGAGGCTAAATCAATAGCTTCCCTATTTCTCTATTACGATATCTTATAGATCGTATACGCCAAGAATAAATTCTTCATTTATCAGTATAGCTTTTTCTCCATTAAGAGTTATCGGCATTCCTTTACTCCAATCTAGAGCAACCTTGTCCTTAGGTTTAATTTGCTCTGCTAAAGGGCCAACCGCTACAACAAATCCTGGTTTAGATCCTGTTTCAACGTTCGTTTGTAGAATAATACCACCGGCTGTGGTTTTCGTATCTTCACCAGCATCTACTACTAGTATGTTTCTTTTAGTGGGTTTCATAAGTCTCCATAGATATAGTCAATTAAATTAGGCCCGCCCTATGTGAATGGCTTTTGTTTGGTCCATCCGCATTTGATTTATTCCTATACCGACGGGCAATATAGGTATAGGTTGTTAACCTAGGATACAGATGCAAGTAGTTAACAACCTAACCTACCTGGTCCGCTCCGCGTAGATTGCTCTTGACCGAAAAAGTTGGTCGTAGGCTGGTCGCAGAGAATACGTATTATACGTACTTAATTATTCTACAGCTGCAGATTCTGCGTCAATTTCTTCTTGAGTACGACGCAAATTCAAGTCACCTTCAGCAATTGGCTGAAAAATTAATCTCGTGTCTTCTTGCAAATCAATATCAGCAAATACGTGAGTGGTTACAATACCACCAGTTACAGGTGAATCGTAAGTAACTTCGTATTGAGCTTCGCCAGAAGCATTTAGCTCTAAGTAAGTAGAACTTAATAATTCAACAGTATCGTGTCCAGCTTCGTCCATCAACTCGTTAAGACGAGCTAAAGATAATTCTTCTATATTTTCTGACGACATTTTTTAATTCCTTATTAGATTTAGTTTAACATACGTATTTATAAAATGTTAAAAAGAGTATTGTAATTCTCCGAAACATTCAAAAGCTAATTCAGCTTCTAGATCAAATGCTTCTATTTCCCAAGGCTGTTTACGATAAGGTGTATTGCGAGGAAGCTCTGGTTCTGCTTTCCACAATTGACTTCCATCTGTTCTATGACCAAGTTCACCTTTAACATATTGCCTTACGTGAATCATTTCATGGCACACAGTGCTAATGACATGATAAAGTGTTAAGCCCTTTTGTATTTCTATAAAGAACTCTCGATTGTGATCTCCTTCTACACAATACCCGTATGCACCTGTAATATTTTTAATTTTAATAGTAATGTCTAGAGTACGGTAACGAGGCATGAGCTTTTGCACACACCAACAAGCGACTTCTTCAATTAATTGTCGCTCTTTAGCTTTACCACCGGTCACTTGAACTATATTCATAGACCAACCTTTACTACCTTAAGAATATATTATATTCTACTTTTTAAAATATGTCAACTACGCAGCTGAAGCAAATACATATATTTCACGTGAAGAAGTTGAATCATATATTTCCTTCTTTGGAAGTATAACCTCACGTTCATAATCACATGTCTCTACAACTTCAGGCTTACCATATTTGGTTTGTGCCCATACAACTAGATCAGTCATTCGAGCTAGATCAAACCAGACTTTACGACCACCTTGCGATTGAGCAGTACCAGCCTGAAAACAAACACCAAGCTTTTTCATAGCATAACGATAAGCTTTAGCAGCAATTCCACGACCAGCATACCTATGGTCAAGTTGAGTCATATCAATATGGTATGCATTTTTAAAGTCACCTACCGATAACTCTACATTAAGAACCCTCTTAACACGCTGAGGGCTTCTTCCATGGACCATACTATTATCTACAACTTCTATAGATAAAAAACCATCTTTAATCATAGAATCATCGACCCACATGGTCAACCTTGAGAAGTTACCAACCTTTCTATACACATCATCTGTAGCTCGTGTATCAAAATAGCCAAGACTGGCTTTCTTCTTCATGGTGATTCGATCCATAATGTAGTTCCTTATCATCAATAAAGGTATATTATACATCATTTTAGAACGAATGTCAACAGTTATTTAGACCATTTTGTTATATAAATGGCCTTTTTTATTACTTTTTAGCTGCTTTTTTGGCCGCTTTAGCCGCTTTCTTTTCCATCTGAATGACTGCTTTATCGTATTTTGCTTGAGAAATTAGGCCTTCTTTAAGCAATCTCGTACGGTTTACCATATGAGCAGCTTGAGTTTCTTCCTTAGATCCACCAAAATATGGTACACAATGACCTTCTTCAGCCATTATTTCGGTGACTTTTTTCATTTCTCCGTTGTATTCTACTTTAAAATCTCCAAGGATACGACCGAATTTGCCCTTCATGTCTTCGCCTTTTCTGTCTTCGGTTGTAATCAACTTACCACCTTTTTTCATCAGCTGCTTTAATCTCAGCTTAGCCGCTTCTCCAAATAGATCTTCTACTCTATCTGATGTGCGTGATTCGGGAGTATCAATTCCCATAATTCGTACTCGTTCATCTGTTAGTGTAATACCGAAGCCAAGATCAATGTCTACATCTACAGTATCACCGTCAACTACTTTAAGTACTTTGACGTCATATTCGTTCGTGTTCATTTGCTTACATCCTTTAAGATTGTGTTATTAATTAGAGTGTACTTGAGTATATACAATATACTTACTTATTTATCATGTAAGATGATTTAATTTATAAATAACCTGTAAGCGTTAAAAAATTATGAAGTTATATACACTGGAGAAATATGAGATGAGAAGTTTCGCTATAGCCACTGCTGGCTTAATGTTATTGATCTTTGCAAATGTGGCGCAGGCACAAGATGCCGAATGTCCGGAAGGTTACGTTTGTACAAAATCAGGCACTGATAGTACAATTACAAGTAACGGTAATATGAATACAACTATTACTCAACCACCGCCTAGTGCTATTGCACCGCAATTTCACACAGGCAATAATAGCGACCTCTGTACCATTGGAGTGAGCGCTGCTATCCAAACACAAATTTTAGGTATCTCGGGCGGAGGAACTTTTACAGAAGAAAACTGCCAGAGATTAAAGAATGCAAAAGTACTATATGACATGGGAATGAAAGTTGCCGCAGTATCAGTAATGTGCCAAGATAAAGGCGTGTTCGATGCTATGATGGATGCTGGCACACCATGTCCGTACGACGGTCAAATCGGCGAAGCTGCAAAGCTTGGTTGGGAGACCCACGTTGAGCAGACCGAAGAAGAATTAAAAAAGATGGGACCATTAGGAAATGTTGAAGAGAAAGCTCCTTTTATTGGCGCTGGCTTGTTGGCCTTCTTACTCTTACTCTGAGAGCATAGCTCCGTATTATGGTTATACGGGGAATGCTATCACAGATCAAGCGTTAAGATGGTCGATGGGTAATGTGCTGCCTGAAGGAGTCCCAGGATTAGATATACAAAATGTAATATATTCATACCGTATACAAAAGGAAACTGGTGAGTGGGTTACGGTATTTGTACAGAATGAGTTCGCAGAAGGTGCGGGTGAAGGTTATATCTTTAGGGAAAGAGATGACTGGCTGCCTGGATCTTTATCAGGTACAAGAATCCAAAAAGCTGTACCAGTAGGAAATTTACCCCGAGCGTTATGGGGAGATGGAAGTATCGAGGTGGAAGGAAATGGAAGCGTTGATGACGCTAGCGTCGTATATACGTACAAGGTAACTCCTTGTTTTGATCCACAGTTTGATCCAAACTGTCCAGGCTATAAATTGCCTGTTCCCGATATTCCAGAGATAGGACTAGATGATGTTTATAATGTTTTTGATGACGAAGCAGTGGACCTTGATCGCAATACAGCCATGGCAGAAGATGATGAGAATGATGAAGAGAATGAAGCTGAAGATACAGAAGCTAAAGAAGACGAGAGAAGAAAGTATCGTTTAGAAAAAGCAATGTCAGTTGCAGATACTGCAGCGTTGTTTGCTCAGAACGATATGATTAATCAAATGAATGCTGTCTCACAAACAGCAATTACTACCGCGTACTTGCCCTTGAATATACCGGGCGGCAGTTATAATGATACCTTAGTCTATAGAGATGTAGGTATGTCTGATGGTAAAAAAGGACTACGCAATGGATTGGCTCAGCAATTACTTCATACTCAAATGGTTGATAAGCAATATAATTTAACTGAAAAATAATAGGAGACATGCAAATGTTCAAAAATAACTTAATTAAACTTGGAGCACTGGTCTTAGTACTAGGCGCTCATAATGGTATTGCGCAGGCTCAGGACACCCCAATTAACGGAACAGTCCAGTCGCGTTGTATCATTCAAACAGATGTTGCGGGTACTTATGCTAACCCCAATGCCTACACACTAACAACCGCATCAGCAGATGGTGGTGACAACGCTGTTATTCGTATCGATGTATCATTAGCTGATGCATACTACGCAGAAATTACAGCACCGGAATCTTTTTCCAGTTCGCCGAATCTTCCTGATGTTGTATATTGGACTGGTGACACAACTGTGAAAACAGTTTCTGACGCTACTACTATGGGCGCTTATGAAACAAGCAAAATTGAACTTGGTATGGTTGATAGATATGACCTAACCGCCACAGGTTCTACTTGGTTTGAAACTTCATCTGTTGCTACAATGGGTGGTTCAAAAGCTTTTCCAGGTGGTAACTATACCGCTTTAGTACAAGCTGATTGCATCGCTAAGTGAAATGGAGGCAGTTCTATTGGACAATCTGCGCCAGCGACAAATCCTGACCCAACTTGTAGAAGGTTTGGTGGTTGCCCGTAAGGTTTCTGGTATGCAGCTGACTAAAAAGGATTTTAAATAATGTTACGTTATGTATTAATTGTGCTAGTGCTTATGTCGGTTTCTGTAGTCCGTGCTCATGAAATGGTTCCAACTTATCCAGAGATGAAACCCTCTTTCATGGACGGATTGCAGAAATTAACAATGACGATGTTCAATAAAAGGCAAGAAGTAGAGTATTATGAAATAGGCGTGTTCACCGAAGAGTGGGAACCGTTGCCGTTTGTATCAAATTATAAAGTATTTAAAATACCTTATTTGAGTACGGTAACATTTGACATATACATCAGAGACGAAGATAAGAATAAAGCTGAATTTATATGTTCTCAATCTAAATTACGGAAAGAGCAATTAACGAGAACTGCCGTGTCTTCACGGATATGTTCCAGGGTGAAAAAGAAGGTTAGACGATGAAAAACTATGCAAAGGCAATTATGATATCTTTTCTGATATATCCTACTATATCTTTGGCCGATAGTAGTGGGATTGGAGTAACACTCCCAGGAATGAGTTCTAGTTATGGCCAAGATAGTATTCGTGCCGGTGATTTAGATTGTAAAAACTCGATTGGTGGCGCAACAAATTTAGAGTTCGGAGTAACTGGCGTGGTAGACAATTATCAAAGCCCGTTTGGCGGTGGTAATTTCGACCCAACAAGAAGCAGCGAACGAGATATAGGGGTTTATGCTAGGATTACTATTCCTCTCGATAAACCAAAAGAAAGAATTAACTGTAACTCTCTATATCAATTGGAATTACGCAAAAAACGTCTTGAGGTTCTAAAACTACAACAAGAACTTGAGGCCTTAAAACGTTTGAATGCATCCGGTGAATCTGAAGAGTTCGAAAATTAATTGGAGAAAGGCAATGGCCAAAAAAGATCTTGGAGAAGGAATTGAAAATTTTGAGAATGAGGTCGAAAACTTAAAGAACAAAAAGTTCGAGATATTTGGATTTACAATGACGCCCACGACTATAGGTGCGGCTTTTGCTATACTGAGTACTATACTAGGTGGCTTATACGGAGCATTCAAAGTATATGACGATTATGGCGCAATGAAAGAAATTGTATCGAGTATTGATGTAGAAGCAATCAAAGCTGAAAACGATAAAGTTATATTAAAGCTCGATGAATCAATAGCTCGTATTGATGAAGCTATTGAATATACTCGTGATATTAAATCAGGATTACGTGATGATATTATGGGTATTGAAAAACAAGTAGATCGCGTCGAAGATAGCTTTAGAAAACAAGAAGGCGAAATCAGAGATATTATTCAAAATGCGGAAGAGCGTTTTGAAAACAAGCGTGATGCGTTACAAAACGATTACGATCAAAAAGCAGGTGCTCTCAGAAATTCTAACTCAGCAAGAATGAGTGAACTTGAATCAAAGGTTGAACGAGATTTAGAAAATCTAGAAACCGATTTAATGAAGAAATTGCAAAGAGCATTAGATAATCCATTAGCGGATTAAGATTGGAACAACATTGATCAATGTTATATATACTATAAGCTTTATGATATTAGTAGTATTATTTTACATCCAGTTAACAATAGGATGGAGCGACAGGATAGATTGGCTACAAAGCCTTTCTAATGAAACACACTTAACGAGGAAATAGAATATGAGCGTAAGTCATAAAATGGCACGTCTTTCTGAAATTGCGTATCTTGACGGAAAGGAAGCAAAGGCACATAAAAAAGAACTAGGTTTTACAGGTCACAAGTTTTTCGAAGACGATGGAGCACAAGCTCACGTTTTCTGGAATAAAGAAGATTATGTAGTATGTTACCGTGGTACAGAACCAGAAGAGATCTCAGACCTACTAGCTGATTTAAATGCAATACCTCGTGGAGCGATGACGAATGGTTTAGTTCATTCAGGTTTTAGAAATGAATGTGATAAATTATGGAGAGCAATTTCAAAGCATCAGTTAACACACGACAAGAAAAACTTATATGTTACTGGTCATTCATTAGGAGCCGCAATGGCTACTATAGCAACTTCTCGCTTTGAGGAATATACTAACGTAGTACAGCTTACAACTTTTGGATCACCAAGAGTCGGTACACGCAGTTTCGTTAAAGCCATCTCAACACCACACAAAAGGTTTGTTAATAACAATGATCTTGTTACTAGGGTACCACTGTGGTTGATGGGATATAAACACCATGGCGCATTACAATACATTAACTTCTATGGCAATGTTCGTAAACTTACTTATTGGCAAGCAGTTAAAGATAAATGGCGTGGTTGGAGATCAGGTATCCTCGACGGAGCGGTAGATCACGGAATGAATAACTACGTTAAACATACGGAGAAATTAGATGATTGAGACAATATCACAAATGTTCGGAGATAGACTCTGGATATATACAGCAATAGCAGGTGCATTAATTGGTGCTGCATTCTTAGCTTGGTTCAAAGGAACTAGAGCAGGATTGTGGTGCTATGCCTTATTCGACAGAACATTAGACTACTTAGTCGATCGTTGGGGTTGGACTTGGTTGCAAGAACCAGTAGATGCTTGGAGAAAGAAATACCCCAAGATTACTAACAAGATTGATGAGCTTCAAAGCAGCATTAACGTTTTAGAACTACGTATTAAAAGTTTAGAGAACGGCAAGAAAGCAAAGATCATTAAACAAAAGAAGGAGACAAAGAAATGATAGATTTTATTAAGAATAGATTAAAAGAAAGAACATCTTTAGATGGAGCTTTACTAATTGGCGGTGGTGTTATTATGCTACTCGCTCCAGTAAGTTTGGTAGCATATGCCATGATTGGTTATGGTGCTTGGACTCTTTGGAAACCAGAATCATAGAATCACCTAGGACCGTTAGCCGTATCGGCTGATAGCTAGGCGTAGGTGGGTCTGCCACCTTGGAGTCAGGATTCGCTACCCTTGACTCCTAAAGCGCAGACCTCTTATTTGTCTTCATGAACAGTACCTAAGTGCACACCGATTGTTTTATCTAAACGACTCATTGGCATATTATCTTGAGATAACTCTAAAGCCGTTTGTTTTAGATTAACGTTGAATTTACTATTAAACCAAACATCAATACGATCTGCAAAATTTACAAGCTTACGAAAGATTCTACCTTTCCACCTATTCAATACTCTCATTAGAATAACTCCTTTTCAGTCATTACTAAAAATTCCATTTCGTTATCTTGGCAGTATTTAGTAGCCGCACTCCATTTAGCCTTATTGACTTTCATAGTGCGCTGATAGTGTGGTTTAATCTCAACAAGTTTCTCAACACGATTTCCATTCTTATCGATCATATCAACCCAAAAATCTGGATAGTATGTTCTATTCTTTTCCTCGTGTATATATGGAATTTTGATCTCTTCACTAGACCATTTAAGAATATTCTCTTTCTTATCGCAATATACCATAAACAATCGTTCCCAACTGCTACGGTATATTATTTGCTTGATATTTCCAGTATATTTTTCTGGATTTTTAGGTATGTACTTTCCCTTGAAATGAGATCGTTTCATATATGGGATTCATTATGAACCCTGTCCTCTATATTTTTTGTATGAACGCTTCTTTGATTTATTCATTGAAGCCATTTTTACTCTACCACGACCAATAGAAGTTTTCTTATTTGTTTTCTCGATCCCACCTGATGTTGCTCTAAACTTTAGTGCCATATTAATCTTATCCTTATTATATTAAAAACCAACGGTAAATACCTAATGCATCGATGAATATAAAAAATCCGTTTTGAGTAGTCATTGCCCAGTCTTTCTCTTTATAGAAATACCAACTCAACAGAACGTGTCCTGCCAAAAACAACAAAAACCCAAAACGGGAAATCTCTATATTAAGAGATAATAAAGTACCTGCCGATAAAAATAATGCTGTAGCTAACCACTTCATGATTTATGTGCTCATCAATTCATAATAAAAGAATTAAACTAATGGTGGTTGTTTCTTTGGCGTCAGATTCCTACACAGTATATCGGTAGTTCAAAAGTTGCTCCCGAAAGCAGTTCTCCATCGTGGGTCTTAAATCTTGCGATCTCGCCGTCTCGGTTTATCCCACCATTAACTTAATATACATCTATTATACAATAGTTTGAAGCAAATGTCAACTGTTTTTTAAATTAATCCTAATAAACTAAAAACAACTATGCTTACGATCATGCCCATGAGACCAGAAGCTGTACATCCAAGTTCGTATTCAGCAGTCATTGGTTCCCAAAAATATGATCCAACAAACGCTCCTGCTAGTACTCCAATAATTACTGATGCAATTAACATTATATATTCCTTTGTTAGTTTCGTCTAATATATAACAGTTCAAAGTAAATGTCAACTGTTTCTTGTATTATTATAAATAACTCAATAAACATGCATCTTTACAACAGGAAATCAAAGGCATCTCATGGCTAATACATACAGAGCATTTCTTACTAAAATGGGCGGGACAGATCCTGCTGACTATATCGGCAAAGCTGGCGAAATCTTTTGGAACCCTACTACAGGAGCTTTAAGATTATCTGACGGTGTAACACCGGGCGGACAAGATATTGCTGGTGGCGGAGGAGTTAGCGGTGAAGTTAATCAAAACGCGTTTACCACCGTATCAGTAAGCGGGCAAAATGACGTTGAAGCAGACGCTAAGACAGATACTCTCACGTTTGTTGCTGGAAATAACGTAACCCTTACAACAGACGCTAACTCAGATAGTATTACGATCGCCGCTTCAGGAGGCGGTGGTGGCGGAGGCGATGCTAACCAAAACGCGTTTAGTAACATAGCAGTTGCAGGTCAAACTACTGTTGCAGCAGACACAACTACAGATACTCTTAACATTGCTGCAGGTGACAATATAACCATTACAACAGACGATGGCACAGATACTGTTACGATAAGTGGTGATGAAGGATTAGCAACAAGAAACGATACAACTACAGAAACTTCAAGTTCCTTGGCTGATGCAGCAACAGATTCGAGTATAGACATAACAGGATTTAAGAGTTATGGATTATATTCAATAACAGCAAATAACGCTTGTTGGATAAGAGTTTATGATTCAAACGCAAGTAGAACTGCTGACATTAACGCGGGTAGAACACAAGGTGTTGATCCTGCTCCTAATGCTGGTGTTATTGCCGAAGCAGTATTTACTCAAAGCGGAACAGTTAAGTTCACTCCTGGCGTTTTTGGATTCAATGATGAAAGCACACCAACAACAAATATCCCAGTTGCGGTTACTAACAATAGTGGCGGAACAACCACAATAGATATTACTTTAAGACTTATACAACTCGAGGGATAACACATGATCGTTGTTGATATTACGTTAGTTCCTGGAACAGATCAAAGCGAGTTTGTTGAATCTTTTGCTGATAATGATTCAGTAGAACTAGTAGATCTTCTTGAATTTCTTCCTAATCTGTTGCTTCTAAAAATTGAAGAATCTTATATAGATACATTTGCCGCTGATTCTAGAGTTTTATCTGTTGATATAGATGAACCGGCAGAACCATCATCTATAGGATATTCATTACCTGCCTCAGCAACTCAAGACGGCGATGCCACGGCGGAAGCTCCTCTTACTGTTTTAGATAACAATAATGCACCTGGCGCAGATTACATGCCTCTTGCTTTATATGCTGATACTGACGTCATGCCTGAGCCCGAATCGCAAGTAGGTAATACTGATACTAACCCTGATGGAGATGACGCAGACATTCTTGAAAACGTTGAATATACTTCTATGTTCTTCGGTGAAAATGTTGATATAGTTAGTTTAGAGGCTGGTGGCAATTTTATCGGAACTCAAATTACTGACTGGGATCAATATCATACCGATCCACATCCTGATTTTGCTGACCCTGATAATACTTCAGTATCAAGATGGGTTCCTACAACTTGGCCTAATACTACTGACCAATCATTTGATCCTAATGATCAAACAGCTTCTATAGGTGGCGGAACATTTGGGGAATCTAATTGGTTTAGTGCTCACTCCATTGGCTCATTAAGTGTAGCTGGCGGCGCTATTGCAGGATTTGCTAAAAAAGCAAACTTACATCATATCTTTGAATGGTCAAATACTCAGGCTGGTACTGGAAGTAATGCAATACAATGTATAAACAATGTCGTTAGTTGGCATAACGCTAAAGCAAATAATCCAGCAACTGGCGTTCCTAACCCAACAGTAATGATAATGCCTATTCAGTTTACTATTAATAAAGAATGGATTTGTCCTGTTGACCGCATTGAATCAGTAACTCACGATGGTGTAACATCAAATCGTCCTGAAGGCGGGTGGGGAAATGATTTAACACCTTTTACTGATAAGAATATTACACCCTTTAGATTAGATTTAGATGAAATAGGTAATGAAGGGATTAACGCACCCTGGGTTTGGGCAGTAACTTGGAGCAGGGAAGAGAATACATCATTTAAAAACGCAATCGAAGCTGCATGGGATGCTGGAATTGTTGTATTAGCGTGTGCAGGAAATACTGGATGCACATATGTTAAACGAGACGACCCGGCACATGATAATTCAACAATGCATATAGAGCACGGCGAAAGATATTTCAGAATGAATTACGCTAGCAGCGATAATGACCTCCAGTACTATTCAGAATTTATTGCTGGCCAGTTTGAGCCTGAAGGAACAGGATTAACGGTTTACCCGTTCAGATCTTTTGGCCCGCACGGGTGTTCACGAGATAAATCTATAGATGTTGGCGCAGTTCAAAACTCTATGAAAAACCCTATAATTGAGTATGCTAGTTCTCGCGGCCCTGGTGTAGATATAATGGGCAGAGGAAACGACACGTATTCAGCATATCCAAGCGGGAGAAACTTTGCTGATGGTGAGTGGGGATACTTCACCGGAACTTCAGCCGCTACTGCTTCTATTGCTGGAGTGGCAGCATGCGAGATGTCAAAATATTATTACAACACTGGGCGATGGCCAACTCCTAATCAGGTTAAAGAAATTATAGTGAATCAATCAAAAGATAACCCGATTAAAGAACTTGAAGGCGGCTCAATTTTTCCAGGAGTTACAGCAACGGGTATCGATCTTACTGGTAAAAGCTTTTCTGATATGCCGCCTGCTGAAGGCGGTACTGGTTGGTTTACAAATTCGCACCATTATTACAGGCTCGAAATGGATTTTTATAATGATGTTGAAAGAAATTTATTACAATCTCACAGAAACCGATACTATGGCAGACATAATTCAGTAGATCTTATGGGTACGACCGCGAAGATAGGGTTCTTTAATGCAAAGGGATTTGATAGAGCTCAGAGTCAAGGTAGAAGACCTAGGGAAGGTGGTATATATCCTCGTCCTAAAATACGAAGATCTTAAACATACGTTACTGAATGAACTGCAATAAAAATACTAATAAAATATAAGAATAACGAGACCATTACAAAAGCACCTACTAAGTAAGTAATAGTTTTAAGATTTGTAATGACCAAATATATTATTAAGCCTAGTAGTAAAATTTCCATTCATATTTCCACAATAGTTTAACTATATTATAACATGCTTGTCTACTAGTGTCAACTGGTATAAATAGATATAGCAACACAATAACTATGATCATATGAAATATTTTATACCATTATATTCACTAATGCTACTTTTGGTTATGTCTTCCTGCACCATAGGAGACATGTTCAAACCAGAACCGCTAGCCCCTCAAAAAACAACACTAACACACAAAGCCTATTACTATTATGGCATGGACGAAGCGCGTCATCGTGATCTTATTAAAGAGATTATGGGGGTGGATCCAGTCACTACCGAATGGTGTGCGGCATTTGTTAATATGGTACTATTAGAAAATAAACTACCTACATCAGAATCAGTATCTGAGCATTATCTTTTGGCAAAAAGTTTTTTAGAGTATGGAGAAGAAGTGGTTGAGCCACAACAAGGCGATATCATGATATTTGAAAGAGGTAATGAAGGGTGGCAAGGCCACGTTGGATTTTACGTAAGTACCACCGTGTTAGATAATGGATCTAAATTATATAACATTCTTGGTGGTAATCAAAACGATTCAGTAAATGTAAAAGCTTATTCGGGTTCAAGACTGATAGGAATTAGAAGAGTTGTGGAAGAAGTCGCCGTCCTTGGCGAAGAGTAATATTACTCAGTTGTTCCCTCGGGATCGGTCTTTTCGGCTGTATCTCTGATAACACCACTTACGCTATCGAGAGTACCAGCAGTAATACCTACAACATCATCTTTAACTCCTTGCACAATGTCTGTAACACCATTATACGTAGAGTCTATCGTATTACAACCAGATAATACTACTAGTACCGAAATTAAAAATAAAGATTTCATAATCTTCTCCTTAATATACGGGTTTTCTGCTCTTTCGAGCTCGTTAAGTCACTAGTGATAATATACTGTATCATCTCCGACTCGGCTAACCCTATGTCAGCCAATTCTATTTATCTCCTGGGCACCATCTAGTCAGTTATTTAATGAGGGGAATAGAACCCTACGTTTGGTACTCTCGACCGGACTCGAACCGGTAAGCTGTTAGGCGACAGATTTTAAGTCTGTTGTGTATACCAATTCCACCACGAGAGCTAAGACTTTTCTTTATAGTCTTTTATTGCAGCTTTAATTGCATCTTCCGCCAAAACAGAGCAGTGTATTTTAACGGGTGGTAGAGCTAATTCATTTGCAAGATCTGTATTTTTAATTGCACCAGCTTCTTCTAACGTTTGTCCCTTTACCCACTCAGTAAGCAAAGAGCTTGAAGCAATGGCAGATCCACATCCATAAGTTTTAAATTTAGCATCTTCGATAACACCATCTTTTACTTTAATTTGTAAACGCATTACGTCTCCGCATGCTGGTGCTCCAACCATACCTGTTCCAATATTATCAGCAGGATCCCATTTACCAACATTCCTAGGATTCTCGTAATGATCAATTACTTTTTCGGAGTAAGCCATCTTACTCTCCTCTAGTCAGTTATCTCAAATAATATTTATAGTCTAAACGACCAAGTATGTAACTAAATTTTTAACAAGAAACATTAATCCCACTCCGTTGAGTAGAATCAGTGCACGGTCTTTCCATAGGAAGGATACTACTAACCAAAGTGCGATTCCAATCACGGAGAGTGATAAATCTATAACTTCCATACCCACAACGCCACGAATAGACATAGCTGATAAAACAAAAAGCGATGCAATCCATTTAAGATACCAATCAAAGGTATACTTTGGCGTTGCTGATTTAAAAATCCTTTTGCTTCTTTCCAATTCTTCCTTAGTAAATTCACGTACTCGTGCACGCATTTTCATATTCCTTCCTTACAGGATAATCCCCGATGTGGCTGTTTGCCACGCTTTGACAATTTCTTCATTGCATTCAGTAACAAATACTGCTGACAAAATAGTTACTTCCTTAGGATCAGGATTACCGGTCATTGCAATACCTTGCGCAAATCCCATACCTTCCTCATTGTAAGTAATCAACCTTGGCTTTTCTAGTACAATACCTGTCTCGTCGATTTTAACCATTCTACCAACGTATTCACCGGTAGCTGCTACAACTGTTACAACATCTTTATCTTTCATATTTTTCCTCTAATTAAATTCATTGGGTAGAACACCAGTTATTGTATACATCTTTTTGAGTAATACCATTACTGCGTCTTGAGTTAAGAACCCAGCAATAGTATCATTCTCATTTGTAATACCTGGTAGTTCTACCATGTCTTCACCTTTAAAAACACCTATTTCATATAAGCCTTGTTTGTTTCCGTATGACATCGGGTTTTGAATAACACTCACGTCATAGTCACCGAAGGATAACATTGCATTTATTCCATAGGGAAAGTCGTCTAACTTATCAAACTTTATATCTTTAAAATTCATAATTTATTTACCGACGTTTACTTTTCTTTGCTTCTAATCGTTTGCGTTTTGCAATTGTATGCTTCATTGGACCAGCGTTTAATTCTGCTGTATGCTCCTTTGAAGCTGCAACTACTCGTGCTATAATTTCATCACGTTCTTTTTTTGTTTGTTGCATTACGGATCCTTTCTACTTTGTGAGCAATATACTCTTCTTCATCTGCAAAGAAATTATGCAGAGCTCTTAAGAATTTCATTTGAAGTAGTTTAAGATGGCGGCCTCGTGGTAACATCCATCCGACAAAAGCCGCTACTAAAACTACATATGCACTCACTAGTAATGCACCAAAATATTCAATAATACCCATAACGTTTTCCTTTCTATTACGGTGTTAGTGAAATTGTTGGCGCGCCCGAGAGGATTCGAACCTCTGACCTACGGTTTAGAAGACCGTTGCTCTATCCAGCTGAGCTACGGGCGCTTAATGGATTCAATCCAACCTTGATCAATTGTGTGCTGCATTATCGCTTGTGGCAATAAAGACAAAGCAATCCAACAAGGCCAGAATACTAGATTAGCTATTAGTATATCCATTATATTTTAACTCTTTTTACTTCCAAATACTGAGCGGGTAAGTCCACCAAACACATATGAGAAATAGATAAAGAATGGAACGGCAATCATAGCGAAAACATTATCTCTTGATAAGCCAACCATTTCACCTAGTTCATATACGCCGAGGATAGAACCAACTACCACGATAATAAAACCAGCACCATAAGCGAAGTCTTTCATTTTTTCTAACATAACAATATCCTTTAGTAAGTCAATTTATATTTCTATTTTAAGCTGCATCCCAGAGAATGTCAACATATTTTTTCACCAATTCATAACTATTTTGATTGGCTTCAAGCTCCCACCAACGCTCCTGGTATACTGGTCTGTGTCTTTTGCACAAACTCTTATTAAGGTTATCCTTCATAAACTGTTTTACATGAATCATCTCATGAGCAATTGTATCGTATATCTCAGTAATATTCCTATCACTCTTTGAAACCATAATTAAGTATTCATCTTTACAATTTACTTCATAACAAAGACCGGTTGCTCCATCTAAAAATGAAGATTCCCATCCTTCAACCGATATTAAGCTCGGAAATACATTCAATTCATCACAACAAAAGTTAACAAAGTTTGTCGTTAATGTAATATCCAGATCTGATACTTCAACCCTCATTTCTTGCGCCTTGAACTGAGGGTTCTTTCAACCCAAACCTCAAGGCAATGGTCTGGGCTATTAGGATAGAACAAATTAATAGCCCAAGCAACGTTCAATTTTTTATCTCTTCGACGTTGGTGCTGATTGTAAGCAAAGATATACATCTTATACTTTAGATTCATGTTAAATTCCTTTTAGATCTAATACGAATTGGTTGGTTGGGGTTTCCTTACTCCAGAAACTTAGCTCTGTGTGAGCAGTTTTAATTTCCCTTAGTAGTTCCTTTACCATTTCATCTGTAAGACTCATGATGTTGATACGCAGTAAACGATCAGTATCAGAGTCAATAGCATCAGTATTCTCAAGGATTTGATTACTAACATCAGCCTTCTTACGATTCTTGAATATAATCTTATCATCAAGTACCGATTGAATGAATTGCATCTTAATGTTTAACCAACGCTCCAGTTCTGAGGCCTCAGTCTTACGAAGTTCGATTCGCTTATGTAGTATCCCAAGGCGATAATCACAGAAGTGTTTAACCAGATCTCGTTCATCTTCATATTCACGAAGCTTACCGTCGTAATCAATAACAGTAATATTTTCTGAAGCAGGCTTACTGAGTTTAAACTTACGAATGATTTTTTCATCATTCCAATTAGCGGAAGTATTTTGCTTAAGCTTGACTTCAAAGGAGAAACCAGTCTTATCACAAAGATCTTCATAGGATACTATATCACCTTCGTCTTCAAGCTTATCTAGAATCTTTACATAAGACTCTCGATCAAAACCGTATGGTACTTCAGTAATCTCCATCACTGTCTTTGATTTCTTTTCATAGACACCTAGGATATTATAACGTTCTTGTGCAGTATCCCACACGACCTTGCCTTTAAAGTCTGGGAAGGATATTGGAATACGATTCTTAATATCACCGGTAGTAATATATTCAGTCACTGCTTTTGAGAGACCTTCTTTACTTCGCGGTAGGATGTTTGTAGCAAACCCTGTTGCAATACCTTTAGTACCATTAGCCAACACTAACGGGATTACAGGTACATAGAACGAAGGTGGTTCATGTTCCGGATCCTCATGGGCGGGAGCAAGGTCAATGTCGCGTATGTACTTCTCAAAGTTTTCACTCAACCGAGTATATACATATCGTGGAGCACCTGCTTCTTGGATAAGTCGAGTACCAAATGATCCTCGGCCTTCGACTAAGCAGATATTGTTGTTCCACGTCGCGGCCATCAATTGACCTGCTCCCGCTGCACTTGCCTCACCATGGTTATACCCATAGTCACTAATGATACCAGCCACGGCAGAAACTTTCTTGAAGTCTCTCTTCGAGTTGATAAGTGACGAGTACAAGTAGAATCTTTGAACCGGCTTTAATCCATCGATCATATTGGGAATCGCTCGGGATTCCACAGTATACATTGCGAAAGATTTCCACTCGTTAGAAGCTACTTGACTTATAGGGTATTCACCCAGTGAGGTCTTATTGTCTTCAGTAATAAATTGATCTAAGCTCATTTTATAAGTGATTCCTTTAATTTATAGTACCATTATACCATGCATTTTGCCGAATGTCAACTAAATAAAGCTCTCAAGCAAAACTTTTTCTACCTTTTTACGGTATTTACAGCCAATATAATTGGTTTGGAAGTATTCTCCGTTATCAGGAATGTCATATGCTACCTGTAAGGATACACCCATTTGATCTGATAGCTTATTTTCCTGAGTAGTGGCTAGGACCACACGGTCGTTATCATGGATAAATTTCCACCACTGATTCATATCTTCCCATTCTCTTTCGAATAAAAAGTCTAGCCATATAGCTCTTTGTTTGATGTGAGCTCTTTCGACTGCAACTGGATCTTTACGAGTTGGAATCCTATCAAAGTCAACAGCCTTAAAAGCATCAAGAGCATCTTGGGTAATACCCACAACTCTCCATGTGTTATCAAAGAACCAGCCTTGAGTAGACGAGAAGGCACGAATACCATATTGTCTACGCTCAGCCATTTCCTCATCTAATATGGGAGCTTGGAAAGCTTTGAATATATCAAAGTAATATTTCAGTTCTTTCTCATTCATAACGAAAGCCTCTATTTAAAAGTATTTGTTAATTACTTCCAATTGTTCTTCATATTCTGCAATGATTTTAAGTTCAGCTTCAATAGCTTCCATTACATCTGGGTGTTCACCAATACCAGCTGGGTTAGTGAGGTATACTTCCACATTCATCTTATGCTTATTGATCTTACCAACAGCATGAGACTTCAGTGATTCTAAAATTTGTTCTCTAATTTCCATTTTGTTTCTCCTTATGCCATCATATAATCTTTACGAAGTTGACTATCCCTGCCAAACATCATTTCAAATGTCTTAGCGTCGTCAACAGTAACTGTGTCATACACTGGTTCATTAATGATGGTACTATATTCGTCTTCTTGAAGTGAACCAAGACCTTTGATGTATCTATGTTTCCATCCGGCTTGGTCTGATTTAAATTTACTCGCTTCTTCATATGCATAGAACCACTTAACATCTTTTGCTTTAGATGAAATCATGATTGGAGTACGAGTAATCTTGACTTTCTTTTCAAGTAATAGACGAGGCCAGAACTTGTAGAAGAAAGCGATAAGCAATGGACTAATGTGTCCAATACCATCGTGGTCAGCATCAGTTAGAATTGCGATATGCTTATATGTCATATAGTCAACGCTATTTGGATTTGTAATATCTAATCCAAGAACTGATATTAATTCTGATAATTCTTTATTCTTAAGAACATCAGCTGGTTTCATGTCCCATGTGTTCATGATTACACCACGTAGTGGGTAAGCACCAACCTTATTAGGATCACGTACCTTCAGCAAGAAACCCATAGCTGAATCACCCTCTACAATTTTAAGAGTGGCATCATCACGGTTAGCTGAAATGTGTTTTGCTACCTTTACTTTACGAAGTTTCTTTTGAGCAAGTGTAGCGGCTCGACGATCGGCTGCAATTTTCTTTGCAAGCTGAGCTTCAATAATAGGATCAATGATTGTAGGACTATTAAGGATCTTACGAGCGATTGCATCAGACTCCTTAATACCAGCAGCAAGTGCGTGTTCACGAACATTACTCATTGGATTCGTTAAACGTTCTTTTGTTTGTGAATCAAACTTTGGATTCGTAAAGTTCCTTGCAAACATTACAAACGTAAGACCATTCTTAATAGTTGACTTAGCAACTTCAATTTTGTGCTTACGCTTAATCATTGCACCAAGATCTTCTAATACGGCATTCGTAAGGAAGTCGACATATGTACCACCTTGACGAGTGTTCACACCATTCACGAATGAATTAGAACGAAAGCCATCTTCAGAGGGAGCATAAAAGAAAGCAAGATCTTCAGATTTCTCAACAATAAATTCGCCTTCATCACCAACAAATAACTTAGCATATTTCTTAAGATCATTGACCTTAATTCTACGCTTATTAAATGAGAATGCAATTTCAGGGAAAGCCATTTGAAGACTAATCATACGATCTTCAATAAGAGATACTGTATCTAAAGAATCAAGATCATCTATTTCAAATAATGTATAATCAGGTACGAATGAAACTTCAGTACCAGAACCTTCAATGCCTTGCTTAATTTGAACGTCAACTGAGTCACCGCCGTTTTTGCATCGAACTTCAACGCGTTTACCGGCTGACCAAGTCTTACCAACAAATTTAGAGGAAAGGAAGTTAGTCGCTGCTGAACCAACACCGTTAGTACCAATAGTAACACGTTCATCATCGAACGATGTACCAGCATTAACTCGTGTCCAAGCAGCTACTGGGCGAAGTATCTTGTCACCCGATGCTTCATCAAAGATTTCATCTTGTGGAATACCACGACCATTATCTGTAACAACCACGACGCCATTCTTTACTGATACATCAATCTTATTAGCATATTTGAATTTAGTTCGAATAGCTTCATCAATTGAGTTATCAAGAATTTCGTCAACCATTTTAGATAGTGCTGGAACGTAGTCTGCTTTTTTCCATTCACCCATAACAAAGCGTTCAATTTCCTCTTTGGAGGACGAACCCATGTACATACCAATACGTTCACGAACGTGCTGTCGTGCCGTTAATATTCTAAAGTCTTCAGCCAAAGCTTAATCTCCATAACAATTTATAATACCATTCTACACTGCTTTTAAGCAAATGTCAACAGTTAATTTGATTTAATTTCATTTTATTTTTGATTGTCCGTATAAAAGGACGGTAGAAAGCACTTCTGCAGTGATTCTGCGAAGTATTTATAAATAGTACCATAAGCTGAAATAAATGTCAATAGGAATTTTCGTATGATTACAAATTATTTATCTCCGATCTCGTTTAAGGTCATTATAGATAGACTTCCCAATGTTGAGTTCTTTACACAAAGAGTCAATATTCCTGGTCTTAGTATGAGCGCGCCGGAGCAATTGTCTCCTATTCATAAGATCTATCAGACTGGTGATAGAATTGAATATGCAGATCTTGACCTATCTTTTATAGTAGATGAGAACATGGAAAACTATAATGAGATTCTCAAATGGATGGAAGGGCTGGGTAATCCTGAAACTTCAAAACAAAGAACAGATTTGATAGCATCCAAAGAAGGCTCACGATCAGATATATCTATAGTAGTAGAAAATAGTTCTCGTAATGGAAATATTGAGTTTACTTTCACTGAGGCTTTTCCAACATCTTTAACTGGCATTCCCCTCGATGTTACAAATACTGATGTTATTCCACCCGAAGTTAGTGTTACATTCCGTTATACTAATATGACGTTCAAAAAAATTAGTTGACATTCTCTCAAAACTGTATTATAATATATTATAAAACGTACCACACTTGAGGATAACTGTATAATGAGTACTGATGATATTAGCGCTATATGGGCTGAGGATGCAAAAATCGATGAATCTAATCTTGGCGGTGAAGCTAAGAAGATTCCACAATTGCACAACAAATACTATACCTTATATTATAAGGAAGCTTTGAAAGTAAAGAAGCTTCGTTATGATTACAAAGAACTTGAGCTTGCTAAACGCGAATGGCTTGATGGTTCTATGGCTGAAGAAGATCTACGGGAACGTGGATGGAAACCTCAACAAAAGAAAATCATTAGACAAGATCTCGATAAGCATTTGCAAGCTGATCCTGATATTATACGTTTAAGTCTAAAGATTGACTATCACACAGCAAACGCTGATTATCTCGAAGATGTTGTGAAGACTATTCATAGCAGAAACTTCATTATTAATAACATGATCGCAGTGCTCAAATTCCAACATGGCGAATATT
>FZLS01000125.1 GCA_900197625.1 Rhodobacteraceae bacterium Water-Bin34
ATGCCTGTTTCAAATGGAGGATGATGCAGTGCCAAAATGGTGGGTTGTGAGTGAAGATTTTTTAAGGTTTCTTTTAGGTATTCAAGGCTTTTGGGACCTAAATATCCTTCACCTTTTCCCTCTATTAAAGTGTCAAGACCAATGATATTGATATTCCCAATTTTCTTATGCCAATTTAAAGGGCCAGTTTTTGTGAATATTTTGTCAGATTGGAACGCTTCTCTCATATTTTCACGATTATCATGATTGCCGGGTATCACATATGTAGGTAACCCTATTGAAGCCATTATTGATTTAAACCTTTGATAGCTAGCTGGACTGCCATCATCACTTATGTCCCCAGACACCAAAATACCTTCGATATCATTATGTTTATCTTGCAATTGATTTATACGAATTATTAACTTCTCAAGTGTAGAAGCTGTATCTAACACATTTGATACAAGAGGGCCTTTAGCCACAATATGAGTATCTGAAATTTGAAGAATAGTTGTCATTTTATACCGGTTCTGAGAAAAGCTTGAACAAATTGACGTTGAAAGACTAAGAAAGCAATTAATAGAGGTGCTACTGACATCATAGTTGCTGCTGATATTATACTTATATCAACACCATTTTCTGGAGCGCCAAATATTGATAATCCAACAGTGAGAGGCCGAGTATCAGGTGAATTTGTGACAATAAGTGGCCATAAAAAGTTATTCCAGTGAGTTGATACAGAAACTAAAGCATAAGCTAGGTAAGTAGGCTTAGCTAATGGAACATATACTCGCCATAAAATTCCTAATAAACCGCACCCTTCGATGCGGGCGGCTTCATGTAGTTCAATAGGTACAGATTTAAATGATTGTCGCATAAGGAAAATTCCAAACGCACTTGCCATATAAGGCATACCAACTCCAAATAAGGAGTCAAATAAGCCCAATCGAGAAACCATAGCATAGTTTTCAACGATAAGTACTTCTGGTAAAATAAATAACTGCATTAAAACTAAAATGAATACAAAGTTTTTTCCAGGAAAATCAAGTTTTGCAAATGCAAAGCCTGCAAGCGTGGTAAAGAAAAACTGCCCTATCAAAACTATTGTTACCAATAGAAAAGTATTTAAAAAATACTTCAACCATGGGGCCCCATCCCAGGCTGTTCGAAAATTATCCAAAGTCCAGGCAGAGGTGATATTGAAGTTCACAGCATCTGAAGTGGTATGAAATGCAGCCCAAAATGCAAATAATAGTGGAGATATCCATATGATAGCCAGGAGAATTGCACCTGCGGTCTCAACATAGTGAGATAACTTGCTCATTGGTAATGCGTCCTTCGATCAAGATAAATAAATTGTATTGCAGCCACTATGCAAAGGACCAGTAATATTAATATTGTCATTGCTGCTGCATGTGGTGCATCAAAAAATGCAAAAGCCATTTCCCATATGTAATATAAAATGAGTTTTGAAGCATCTGATGGACCACCTTTTGTTAAAATGAATAAGTGGTCAATTAACTTTACAGAATTTATCATAGCATTTACCAAGATAAATAATGTTGTAGGCATAAGTAATGGCAAAACTATTCGCCGCGTATATGTCCAACGGCTTGTGCCTTCAATGTCTGCGGCTTCTTTGTAATCTTCGGGAATAGTTTGAAGTGCAGCAAGATAAAATATCATAAAAAAGCCAGCTTCTTTCCATATAGTAACAAATATTATTGCCCATAGTGCTGTTTCAGGTTGTCCTAACCAATTTACAGAGGGTAACCCAAATAATGAACCAATTTGATCAAGAACACCAAGCCCAGGTGTGTAAAAGAATAACCATAAATTAGCAGCAGCAATCATAGGTAATACTGTTGGCGTAAAGTAAGCAGTTCTAACAAAACCACGTGCGGGTATTTTTGAGTTGGCCCATAGTGCCATAGAAAGAGCTATTACAATAGATACGGGAATTGTGATGGCTGCGTAAAAGAGGTTATTTTTCACTATCAACCAAAATGTAGGATCAGCGAATAGATCACTGTAGTTCTCTAAACCAATGAATTCAGATGGCTTACGGCGTGTATGCCTTGAAAATAGGCTGGAAAAGAAAGTTGCACCTGATGGGTAAAAGGCAAATATTGAAAGCATGAGTGCGGCTGGCGACAACATAAGCCATCCATAGATAGCCTGTCTTCTTCGTTCTAAATTAATGTGATTACTCATAATACTTACCTTTGATATAAATACCGGCCCTAGAAAATAGGGCCGGTAAAAATTTTTTAACGATATGCTTTAAGCAATCGATCTGCTGCACTTTGTGCTTCACCTAATGCATCTGCAGAAGATTTGGCACCTGTGAGAGCAGATTGGATTGCATTGTTAAGTCCATCACGAACACGAGCTGTTTCAAAGGTTGAAAATTCAGCTACAGCATTTTCCAGCTGGTTTCGCGCAACCAAAGCTGGTGGAAACTCTTTGGTATATGCTTTCAATGCATCAGTTTCGTACGCAGCTGGAGATACACCCATATATCCAGTAGCAATAGACCATGCTGCTGCTTGTTCTGGTGATGTCATAAATTCAATAAGTTTCAAGGAAGCTGCCTGCTCTTCTGCTGTAGTATCCTTAAAGATATAGAAATTACCTCCACCTGTTGGAGAGCCTTTTCGAACATTTGCTGGAAGTTCAGCAACGCCAAAATCAAAACTTGCACCCTTTTTAACTGCTGTTAAGTTTCCTGTAGAATGCCACATCATAGAAGTCTGGCCTTCTAAAAATGCCTGTCGCAAAGTACCCCATTCTACTGTACCAGTTGGCATAATACCATGTTCCGTAGATAAAGATTTCCAGAAGTCTAGAGTATCAACAACTGTTGAGTCATCAAAATAAGTTGTTAAGCCGTCTCCTGACATTACTTCTTTTCCATTTTGAATAGCAAGAGCTTGGAACATCCAATATGGGTATCCTGTTGAAGGTATCATCAGGCCATATGTATCATCGTTTGTTAATGCTTTACCTGCTGAAATTAGCTCATCCCAAGTTGTTGGAGGTGCTTCGGGATCTAAACCTGCAGCGCGAAACTGGTCTTTGTTATAATATGCAACAATTGTTGAACGTTGGAATGGTATTCCCCATGTTTTACCTTCAATTGTACCATTTGCCATTAATGCAGGATAAAAACTATTTAGCCATGCTGGGTCGCTTACTAAGTCATCAAATGGTAAGATTAGATCCTGTTCAATCAGGTCATATGCATCAATTGAAAACATAACTGCTAGTTGTGCGCCATCACCTGAATTCAATGCAGACAATGCACGAACACGAGTATCATCGTAGTTTCCAGAATAAACTGCATTTACTTTGATATCAGGATTTTCTGCTTCAAAGTCTGCAACAATTCCGTCAACAACTTGTGTCAAAGAACCACCGACTGCAATCGGATAGTACATTGTCAGTTCTGTATCAGCGCTAGCCGGAATGGCTATACTTGCAGCTAAAGTTGCTGCTATGCTGAGTGATTTTAAATATTTCATTTTATCCTCCCATGGATTTGAAATTGTGTGAAACTATTGTCCATTTATGCGTTCACCTGCAGAGTTGAAGGTGTGCAAATCTTGGTCATCAAATGTGATATCAATTTTTTGACCTGAAGGGACTATGGACAAACCGGGTTGTAGAACGTTCAACCCAATAGTACCTTCATGTTCCAATCCGATAAGAGTTTCGGATCCAAGGAATTCTGCTTCTGAAACGCTACAGGAAAGCCTACCTTCGCCGTCTGGGACAATGGTTATGTTTTCTGCACGCAGACCAATTTTGTTGCCATTTTTTATTCCGTCAATCAGATATGAATCCATCAAGGCCATCGCTGGGGCACCAATGAATTCGGCAACAAATGTATTTTCAGGATGGTTATAAAGTTCGTTTGGCGTGCCTATCTGCTGTATTCGCCCATCTTTCATTAGCACTACTTTATCAGCCATACTCATGGCTTCAGTTTGGTCATGTGTCACGTAGACTACAGTTATTCCAAGATCACGTTGTAACTTTTTTATATCTTTGCGAACAGATGATCGTAATTTTGCATCTAAATTTGATAGGGGTTCATCCATTAAGCATAATCGCTGTCCAGCGACAATCGCACGAGCAAGAGCAACGCGTTGACGCTGACCGCCTGAGAGTTCACCTGGTTTGCGAGCTTCAAGACCCTCTAAGCCAGTTATACTCAGGGCACGCGCCATTTTTTCATTGCGCTCAGCTTTAGGTACCTTGCGAACTTTGAGCCCAAAAATAACATTTTCTGCAACTGAAAGGTGAGGAAACAATGCGTAAGATTGAAATACCATTGAAAGATTTCGGTCAGATGCTGCACTCGTTGTGACATCAATACCATCAATATATATTTTGCCCTCATCAGGTATTTCGAGGCCTGCCAATAAGCGTAATGATGTTGATTTTCCACAACCTGAAGGGCCTAAAAGAGCTACGAATGAACCTTCTTCAATCTCTAATGAAATGTCTTCAACGCCTAGTTGTCCATTCCACCGTTTTGCAACATCTTTTAATACAACAAATGATTTTGTACTCATTTTATTCTCTTTCCGCCAACAATAAGCTATCGCCTATGTCATCAAGTAGGTGGTTAAACTTTTTATCTGGGCGTTGATCCAGAATTACATGATCAACATCTTTTATATTTTCGCCATAAGCTGGAGCAATCCGACCAAATTTTGTACAATCCATAACAAGAATTGAAACTTGGGAGTTTTCTCTGATGCGCTCACGAACTCTTACTTCAGAAGCATGAAACTCTAATAAACTTCCATCTTCAGAAACACCTGCGACACCAAAAATTCCAAATTCTGCACGATAACGTCCAAAAAAATCTAATACCTCATCACCTAAAATATCTCTGTCTGGAAGTCTTATTTCTCCACCAGGTAAAATTATTCTGTTGGATAATTCGTCACTCAAAACCATAGCTGCACTAAGGTTATTTGTAATGACTGTTAAATTTTTTCGCCTTCTTAATGCTTTTGCAACACTTAAAGGAGTTGAGCCAATCGATATAAATATAGTTGCCCCATCAGGGATAAGCTTTACAGTAGCTTCTCCAATGTCACTTTTGCCTAATTTGTTTGTGCCAGTGCGCAAATCAAAAGGTGTGTTAAGATATTCAGCCCCAAGCTCTATTCGTCCATGGCGCCGTACTAATTTGTCACTTTCGCAAAGTTTGTCTATGTCACGTCTTATAGTTTGCATGGATACGCCAAGTTTTTCGGCAAGGTCACCTACAGATACTGCCTCATGCTCTAAGACAATTGCAGTGATATCGTCGCGTCTTTTTTGCTTTTTTTTTGACAAATTGAATCCCCCAGATTCGTTTTATAGTGTATTAAATAAAAAGCAACAAAACAACAAAAAAAGATGACGATATAAAAAAATACAGTATTTTAATACATATTATCAGAATTTTTGACATTTTGGAATAATTTTTGTTGTTTTGTTGTTTTTATATTTGTGTTATTTTATAACTTATTATAAGATATTTAATACAAGGTTAAATTAGCAAAAATTTACAAATTGGGTTACGCTTTAATGTTAACAACAAAATCAATATTTAAGCGATATGAAGAAATCCGCCATCGAATGCCAAAAACTTCAACTCCTGAAAAATTTCAAGATATTAATTCTCTGCTAGATATTGCAGAGGAGGGATACACATTTGTATTTGATGCATTTGGGGTTCTAAATGTTGGTGAAACTTTAATTTCTGGAGCTGACAAAAGATTAGATCAATTACGTTCAATAGGATGTGATATTAGGATATTAACAAATGCGGCGAGTTACGACCGCAACGGTGCAATCGAAAAGTTCAAACGCTTAGGGTTGTCCATCAATGGAGATGAAATTGTAACAAGTAGGGATGCAACACTACATAGTCTTACATCAGGGGTTTGGGGTGCAATAGCTGCACCCGATGATGAATTAAACGATATCCCAAGAGATTTTATACGAATTGGTAATGACCCAAGAGATTTTGAGTCTGTTGATGGTTTTATATTTCTTTCATCATCTGGCTGGACAGATAGTCAGCAAAAAACTTTAACCAAATCTCTTTTAAAGTCACAGCGACCTGTATTAATAGCAAACGCAGATTTAGTTGCGCCAAGAGACAACGGGTTCTCACTAGAACCGGGTAACTTTGGGCACTTATTGCTAGATCAAGGTGTAGAGGATGTAAATTTCTTTGGTAAACCATTTCCTGAGGTTTATGATTTATTAGAGAAAACTTTAGATAAAGTTGATAATGATAAGATAATTATGTGCGGTGACTCGCTGCATACAGATATCATTGGAGCTGTAGCACGTGGTTGGAAAACAGTTTTAGTAACGCGTGATGGATTGTTTTCTGGATTTGATACACTTGATTTTTGTAAAAGATCAAATTTATACCCAGATTGGCGATTGCCGTGCATATAGAATATATTCAAAGCTTTATGTTGGTTGTGAATTCATATACCTCATTAATAATG
>FZLS01000057.1 GCA_900197625.1 Rhodobacteraceae bacterium Water-Bin34
ATTGGCGCAGGGTTAGCAACATTTGGAATGGGTGGAGCAGCCATCGGAGTAGGAATGATTGTAGGTAGTGTACTTAAGGTAATGCCAAAGAAACCAGATACAGGTACAATGTTTGTTGGCGTAGCATTCGCTGAAGCATTAGGTATCTTTGCATTCTTAGTAGCATTATTATTAATGTTTGCAATCTAATGGTAGGTGAACAACACCTCGAGATCTCAGCACAAGTAGTACAGAAATTAGGTTTCTATATGTTTGTAGTAATGACATCTCTAATCTTAATATGCATAGCATTCGGGTTCTATGCAGTGATTCAAAAGTTTAACGAACCCAGTTGGAAAGAAGCGTGTATCGCACAAGGCGGTGTACCAGTACAATTAGAAAAATCATATTTTGACTGTAAAGGAATATAAATGTTTAAAAAGTTTATAAGAGCAATGGAATACAGAAGTTATTGTATGGCAATAAGAGAACTCAGAAGCAGAGGTTACTATTCAAAGGCGAATGAAATCTCTGAATTCAAACATAAAATGTATCCGAGCTACTAATGATAGATCCAGATCACACTTATGTAAAACCAAAAGGTGAAAAGAAAAAAGGCGGCAAGTAGTCTTTAAAAACAGATATAAATAAAGAGGTAGGCGAAAGTCTACCTTTTTTGTATTAAGAGGTATGTAATGAACATTGAAAAGAAAATGACTCACATTTGGATTGGTCCTAAACCGGCACCAACTAAATGGATGAACACTTGGCGCGATAAACATCCTGACTGGGAGTATAGCGTATTTACAGATAAAATGCTATGGGCACGTAAGTGGAAGAATCAGTCATTAATAGAAGAATATTATAGAAGACGTAAATTTGCTGGAGCACATGATCTTATACGATATGAGCTTATACAAGAACAAGGTGGTTTCTGGCCAGCCGCAGATTCGGTTTGTTTACACCGAGTAGACGAATTGTTTACAAGTCCTAGAAATCATGCATATACAGTTTACGAAAATGAAAAAGCAAGACCAGGATATTGTTCTCCTATACTTGCTGCAAATCCAGATAACGAAGTAGTTGGTGCTATTGTAGACGAATTGCATAAACTTAAACCACATCTATTAAGTAATCATCCATATATTTCGACTGGTAATAAATTTCTTTCTACATTTCTACTACCTTATATTGGTAATTCAGTTACTATTTGGCCTTCATATACATTAATACCTCATTGGTATGGTCATAAGAAAAGATATGATGGCCCTGGAAAAGTTTACGCCGAACAATACTTTGGATCTACAGGTCCTGCTTTAGCTTTAAAAGGATACAAAGAAGGCATATAGATAATGTATATTAGTCATAAGTACAAAATTTGTTTTGTGCGTATTCCTAAAACTGCCTGCAGCAGTATAACAGAATATTTAATAAGAAATATAGATGATCGTGAAGCAATACATTCTGGTGTAGATGATGTTGCAATTAAATCTACACTTGGTAAAAATCCATTTCGTAAGCCTATAATGTCAAACAAATATGTTCATTATACTCTACAAGATATTGTTAAAGATGGATTTATTAAAGAGAATCAATTAAAAGATTATACTATATTTGGTGTAATAAGAGATCCAGTAGATCGACAAATGAGTATGTATTATTTTAGAAAAAGATGGGATAGAAAAATCAAACCATCACTACAAGATTATAAGAATATTACTATAAATAATTGTGCGATGAAGATTAATCCTGAAGCAACAGGTAAAATTCAAACAGATTTTCTTACATATAAAGGACAGACATTTGGTAAGTTCTTATTGTTTGATAATATAGAAGAAGAGCTTGAAAAGTTTATGAAAGCTCGAAATCTGCAAACCGGATTTAAATTACCAAAACATAAATCAGGTAATAGAAAACCAAAACAAGCCGAAATAAAATTCGATGATGAAGTTTTAAATTCTATTAAAATGCATTACACTAAAGATTATATAATGTACAACCAATTGAAGGAACAGCAATGAAAGCATATATTTTAAAAATTGATAGTCCTATTTCAGAAGAGTATGCTCAGGCATGTTCATTATCATGCGACCAAGTCGGTTTAGATTGGACTTATGTTGATGGATTTCAAAATATGTCTGGTCACGTAGCTTTAGGCAAAGCCGGCATTCCCACATTTAAATCGGCACCGTATCAGTTTATCGAAAGACCAACTGCACAACAAAAAGCAATGTGCGCAACTGCAGGTCATTTTAAAATTTGGAAAATGATAGCCGAAGGTAAAGATGAGTCAGCGGTTGTACTTGAGCATGATGCACTTATGCTTCAGCCTATTACAATAAAGATACCAGATAATCAAATAGTTGTATTAGGATATAAATTAGAAGACACGTCCAAGTATGATCATAAAGCAGCTGGTACACCGAAAGAAACTATTCCTTTATTAGGACATGAAGGAGCTCATGCTTACGCTATAACTAAAAATACTGCTCAAATACTCTTAAATGAAGTTGTTCAAAGAGGAGTAAGATCAGCTATTGATAATGATTACTTTATTAAGAAACAAAGAATAACTCAGGTACCGTTATCTATAATGTCGCCCACACCGGCGATAGGTTGGTTAAGAAAATCAACCATATGGGCTGGATCTGCAGCTCGAAACTATAAATTTATACCTTCTTTTCAAAGATTTTATAAATAAAGCATAAATACTTTAAATTACGACAACATATCTTAGGATTACAAATATGGCTCAGCCAAAAGATAAGAAAAAATTAAAAGGTTTCAAAGATTTTGATTCCTCGAAGTATATCAATACAGAACCATCATTAGACGAAGCAGCAGAGGGATCCACTGTTGTTATAACATTTGCTAGAATGAATCCAATTACTGTTGGTCACGAGCTATTGGTTCAAAAAATGATTCAAGTTGCAAAGAAACAAAATGCAACTCCTATGGTATTCCTTACTCATACACAAGATAAGAAAAAGAATCCACTAGACTATAGAGATAAAGTAAAGTATGCACAAAAAGCATTCGGTCCTATAGTTCAAAACTCAAATGCTAACACTATTGTTAAAGTATTACAAGCTGTTCAAAAGTTTGATAATGTTATTATGGTTGTCGGTCAAGATAGAGTTTCTCAATTCAAACAACTATTACCAAAGTATAACGGCAAAGATTATAATTTTAAATCAATTGAAATTGTTTCAGCCGGTAAAAGAGATCCAGACTCAGATGATGTTGAAGGTATGTCAGCATCTAAAATGAGAGCATTGGCCGCTGATGGTGATATGTTACAATTTACAAAAGGCTTACCTAAAAAGCTTAGATCATCTGCAAAGGCTATTATGATTGCAGTACGAAAAGGTATGAATATGTCAGAAGAAGTAGAAGAACTTACAGAAGTTTTATCCAGAATGCAAAGACGCAAACGCGGTCTTGCAATGAGAAAAGCACGTTTTAAAATTAAACGTGGTAGAGAAAAGGCTAAGAAAAGAACTGCTTCCCAAGAAGTATTAAAGAAAAGAGCACGTAAAGCTGCAATTAATCTCTTTAAAAAGAAGTTTTCAAAGAGTAGAAGATATGCTGATCTATCAGCTGGCGAAAAAGAAGTAGTTGATAAGCGTATCGCAAAGATTAATAAAAAGCGTATTGAACAAATTGCTCGCAAATTATTACCAGTAGTCAAAGCAAAAGAACGTGCTCGTCGTAAGGCACTTATGACTGGTGGGTCTTCATCTTCAGTAGTTAAAAATGAAGGTGTATCACAAGATAAAGACGTTAAGGATATGCCAGGATCACAGCCAAAGACCTATTTTAAAGGCGTGGCTAAAGATAAGAAAGATGATCGTGAACGTCATTTTAAGCGCAATGCTAAAAAGGCAGACGATGATGCTTCGGCTTATAAGCCAGCACCTGGTGATAAAGAAGCAAAAACAAAATTATCAAAGCATACTAAAAAAGTTAGAGCTATGTTTGGTGAAGACACTCAACCTATGTGGGGCAAGAAGCAAGGCAAACGTCCTCATATGTTATTAGATACTAACGGTAAACCAAAGTTTGATAAACGCTTTAAAATGTATAAACCTAAAAACGAAGAATTCGAAGATATGACTGAAGAGTTAATGTCGTTAATCGAATCCACTGAAGAGTTTTCATTAGAGTTAAATGAAGATCCAACAGCATCATTAAAGAAAAAAGCTGATAAGACGGGTATGCCAATGGGTGTATTACGTTCAGTATACAATCGCGGTGTTGCAGCATGGAAGACAGGTCATCGTCCAGGAACTACTCCTGAGCAATGGGGACATGCAAGAGTAAATTCATTCATCACTAAATCATCTGGTACTTGGGGTAAGGCAGATAAAGACTTAGCTGATAAAGTACGTGGTTCTAAGAAATCCAAGAAAGAATCAGTAGAAGAAGGTACTGATACTCCATTAGGTCGAGCTTTTGATGGACAAAAGAAAGATATTAAAAAGGATCTTAAAGACTTAAGAGATAAACTTGCTGATAAGAAGTCTGATGTTAAACAAGAATCTGGTGCTGGTTTTGAAGGTACTGATGAACTCGTTAAAACACTGAAAAAAGATACTCCTAATGCTTAGATTTAAAACATTCATTAACGAAGGCGTTAATGATCCATCTATTTTTAAAGCAGTATTCTTAGCAGGTGGACCAGGATCAGGCAAATCATTTGTTGTAGGTAAAACTGCATTGCCAGCACTTGGTTTTAAACTTATTAATTCTGATGATGCATTTGAAAATATTTTAAAGAAAACCGATTTAACATTTTCACCAGAAGATATTATGTCGGACGAAGGTCAAGCTGCAAGAGCAAAGGCAAAGATCCTTACTACAAAGAAAATGAAAATGGCTCTTGACGGTCGAATGGGTTTAGTTATTGATGGTACTGGAAAAGATTTAACAAAGATTATGAAACAAGCCATTGAACTAAAAAAATTAGGTTACGATACGGCTATGATTTTCGTAAATACAGATTTAGAGACTGCACAAAAACGTAATAAAATGAGACCTCGTACATTGCCAAGTTCAGCAGTTACAAAAATGTGGAATGATGTACAAAAGAATATTGGAGCATTTCAAACATTCTTTGGATCATCATTTAATGTTATTGATAACTCTGAAGGATCTGATTATAACGCACAAGCAAATCGTGCATATAAAAAGATTATGGTATGGTCTAAAAAGTTACCAAAGAATACTGCAGTACAAAAATGGATTAAATCACAAAGGAAGCAAAAATGAACAGTTTTAAAGAATTTAAAAACAGTTTAGAAGAAGCCAAAGGCGCGCCAAAAATGAAGAAGATCGGATTCTATGGATCTGAAATCAACGGCCTACGTCAAGGAAACAAATACTTTTCTGCAAAAGCTGTAGAGCTTAAAGGTAAAGTTGGTTATAAAGTAACTGACGAGTTTGGCTCTTTTGAAACTATTGATCTCAAAACATTCGCAAAAAGATTCGGATAATAATATGTTATCTTATAAACAATTCGTCGATGAAGCATGTTGGAAAGGATACAAGCGGGTAGGCATGAAAAAGAAAGGGAACAAGATGGTTCCTAATTGTGTACCTGAAGAAGTATCAGAAGAAGAATTAGACGAAAGAAATCTAACAACTGCACAAATGATTAAGAAAATTGCAGCAGATACTGTTTTTAAGAAAAGATATGCAAATGGTATTGCACTTACTAAAAAGATTATGTTTAAGCATGGTGATAAACCAAGACACGGCGTAGAATACTATGCAGGTAAGATTGCTAACCAATATGGACTCGATCCTCATATATTAGGTATGATGGCTGACGAACAGTTAACCGAAGGATCTGAGACTTGGGAAGCAGGATATAAGAGACGCGTAGTAAAGACTACTGATCCTGAGCATAAAGAAGCAGGACATAATTGGCGTATTAAAGGTAAAGATAAATCTCATTTAACTATTAAGTTATACAAAGAAAAGCCTTCTCAGGAAGAGTTTAACAAACAAATGAAAAGAGTTGCGGGGCACGAATTCGGATGAAAACATTAAAACAATTAAAAGAATCATTAGCTGAAAATAAAGATTCTGCCGAATATAATGACGAAGGCGGTATGGCTAAAGGTCAACTTCAAACTGCAATGGATGCGGCAAAAGACATGATGAACATGATACAAGATGATGAAAATCTACCTGAATGGGTTCAATCAAAGATTACTAAAGCTACTGATTATCTCGACACCGCAAGAGATTATTTAAAATCAAAAGATGTTACAGAAGATAAGGATCCTCGTTTAGCAAAAGCTGGCGTTGATGGTTATAATAAGCCAAAAAGAACTCCTTCTCATCCATCATCAAGTCATATTGTTGTTGCTAAAGAAGGTGACAAAATCAAAACAATTCGTTTTGGCGAACAAGGTGCATCTACAGCAGGTGATCCTAAGAAAGGCGAATCTAAGAAGATGAAAGCCAAACGTAAATCTTTCAAGGCTCGACATGCTAAAAACATTGCAAAAGGCAAGATGAGTGGAGCATATTGGGCAGATAAAGAGAAGTGGTAAGCATTTCTTTATATAAATATTAAGAATAATAAAAAACCAAAGGTAAAACAATGAAAAGCTTTAAAAAATATGTAGCTGAAGATAAGTCTCTCGAAAGAGCACTTGCTTCTGATGCTGCTAAACCTAAGAAGAAACCAACCTTACCTAAGGCTCCTTGGGATAAAAAAGACGAAGCAATGTCACCAGAAACCAAGGCCAAAGAAGCAAAAAGAGCTGGCGTTGGTAGAAGTGGTGAGACATTTAGAGACAGACAAAAGCGTCTAGGTAAGCCTCAAACAGAAGCAAAAGACACACATTGTTCAGACGATTGTTGTGGTTCTGATGTAAAGGCAGAAGATTGCAACTGTCCTCCAGACTGCGCTCATTGTGATTGCAACGCAGAAGTAAACGAAACATTTGATCCTAAGCATCCAAAGGTTGTTGCTGCACGTAAAGCTCATAAAGCTGGTAATTGGAACGGTAATGTAGATAAGAACGGTAATGCTATTGTTCATATTAACGGTAAACCTCATACAGTAACTAGTGGCGATCCTGCTGCAAGAAACGAAGAAACAGAACAGCTTGACGAATTATCTCCTGCTACTTTAAAGAGCTATAAGAAAAAAGCTTTAAAGCAGTACAAGCAATCAGCAAACAAAAGAATGCCTGGTGGAGGCGATTACGGATCAGCAACAAAGAAAGCCCAAGACAAACATCAAAAGAGATTTGATAAGCGTCATAAAGGTATTGGTTCAGAAATCAAGCGTACAACTGATTCTGATATTCACTTAAAAGATCCAAAAGGTCTTGTAAGAAAAAATCCAAAAGCAAATTCTCTATCTGGCAAACCAGCTCCTTACAAATATAAAGCTGAATCTTTTGATATTGATGAAGATACAATCAACCAATTAACTGCTGAGTATATTAACGAAAATAATATTACTATGGTTGAACTGGAAGCAATGTCACCAGAGCAACTTGACGAGATTATCGGAAAAGCAATTGGTGGAGCATTTAAAGTTGCGGCCAAAACTGCAGTTGGAGCAGGAAGATTAGCAAAGAAAGCAGTTGTTAATAAGCAAGGAAATGCTAGATTGTCTGCCGCTGGTAGAGCTGATTCTGCTGAGAAAAAAGCAGCTGCTCAAGAGAAAAAGAATAAAGATCGTGAACGTATCAAAGCTGCTCAAGAACGATTAAGCAAAGCTAAAGAAGCAGCTAGAAATAAACCAAAACCTGCTTAGGTTTATAAATAGATTTAATAACCCGCTACTTAGGAGAATAACAATGGCACTATGGGGAAAAACAGACGTATTAGCTGATGTACCAACTTGGTTGGAAGACGATGCTAATAATACAAACAAATCAAATGATCGCGACAATGCTATCTTTGTTGACCTTACTGAGGCTGGTATTTCAACCAACCGCGCTAAGGGAATTACTGGTCCAGGCTGGTGGTTATATCATACAGACGGTGGACGTCATCACGCAGAATGCTTAGTACCTATGAAGGTTGCAGCAGTAGACGCAGGTGACTTAGGTATTACTGGTGATACAGCAGATGAAGACGCAATTGTAGCTGACGCTGAATAAATAGAAGATTAATTATTATGATATTAACAGAATCAACTTTTCTGTTGTTTGCATCAAAACATTATGATAACCCTCAATGCTCAGACGTTTCTGAGTTCGAAGAGGACCTAAAGCGATTTCAATATCTACGTAAACTATTTGGTAGATATAGACAAGATGACGACTTAAAGGAAAGGTTGATTCTGAATCACCTGATCATAATTTATAATGTATTTGGACCGGAAGCAACTAACATGCTTTTTATGAAGCTCCACGAGTTTCATGATTGTTTAAAACCGTTCGTAGAATATTTGAACTTTATGCCAGGTATTATTCAGTACGATGATGTAAGTCTTGCTGCTGATAACATTGCTTCTGATAACTCAATATCAGAAACACTTAAGGGAATATGAAATGGTCGTAGATCTATTTTTAGTTTATCAATTTGTAAGACGTTTAGCTACTCCATTTAATAAGTGGGAAGGCTTTAAGCAAGGCGTTATAGACGCTGATGGTAACGTATTAATCAAAAAGAAAGACCGAGATCCTAAACAAAAGAAGGCATTCGGTGTTTTTGATGTGATGGTACGAAACATGAAAAGATTGTTAGCTAAAGTTCCTGGTGGCGGTTCTAAGCTTGCATCTTATGCTGCTGCCTTATTCTTAATCAAAGAATATAATCATTTCAGCGATGAATCATTACTTAACGAAGACCTTACTGATGAACAGCTAAAAGAATCATTACTGTTGTTTAATGACCGATATGTCAATTATATCAAAGAAGACGCAGATGTCAAGGCTTTAAATGAAGAAGTTGAAACTTTATTTGAAAAAATTAACACTAAACCTGAACTTGAAGAAGAACCAGCCGCTAACTCAGTAGGCGCTGGTGGAATAGCAGGCATGGACGCTGGTCATATGTCTAAACAAGCACAAAAGAAATGGACTAAGTCTAATAAATCAGATAAGAAGAAAAGACTTAGAGATATAATGGGAGCACCTACAAAATGATTACACTAGAACAATTTAGCGCTATGATTCCTCGTAATAAAAATCCAGAAGAGTGGTACGATGCTGCCACCGTTTTATTTGAAGAATATGAGATCAATACAGATCTTCGTGTTGCAGGGTTTATGGCACAATGCGCACATGAGTCGGCTGACTTTACGCGCCTTGAAGAAAACTTAAACTATAGCGAAAAAGCACTTAATTCTGTGTTTGGTCGTTATTTTGGAAAAGGAAAACGAAATGCGAAAGATTATGCTCGCAATCCTAAAGAGATTGCAAACTACGTCTACCAAGATGAATTCCGGTCTAAACGAGGTGCCTTGGGTAATACAGAACCTGGGGACGGTTGGAGATTTAGGGGCCGTGGCATTAAGCAACTTACAGGCAGAAATAATTATACAGCATTCGCAAAGTCAATTGGAATCACAGCAGAAGAAGCAGCAGAATACGTAGCAACTCCTAAAGGTGCTATTGAATCAGCATGTTGGTTCTGGAAAACAAACAAATTAGAGCGTTATGCCGATAATGACGATAACCTAGGACTTACCAAGAAAATTAATGGTGGTACTATTGGATTAGAAGATCGGGATAAGCGATACAAAGATGCTAAAGCTATTCTTGCAGGTAAATGTAAGACCGGTAGCTCAAGCGGTAAAAAGAAAACAACATCTAGTTCTCGAACATTACGTAAGGGAATGAAAGGTGATGACGTTGCAGCAATGCAAAAAGCGTTGGGTATTGGAGCTGATGGAGACTTTGGCTTTGGTACATTAACAGCAGTTAAAAAGTGGCAGAAACTCAATGGACTAGTAGCCGATGGTATAGTAGGCCCTGCGACTCAAGCCAAGATGTTCGGATAATTATAAATAGATAACAATACAAGATTAAACAAAGGAGATTAACATGTCTTTAGAAAAAATAGTTGCAGAAGCAATGGCAGGTCGCCCTCTCGAAATGAAAGAGGCATTCGAAGAAGAAATTCAGACTCGCATCACTACTAAGCTTGAAGAAAAGTACGTCGAAATGATGGAAGCTAAAAGCAAAGATGATGACGAAGATGAAGACGACGACGATGATGAAGATGAGTCTAGTGAAGACGAATCTGATGACGACGACGATGACGATGACGAAGATGATGAAAAAGTAGGCAAAGCAATGAAGGCTATGAACGATAAAGGTTCTTCAAAAGCTGAAGTACTAAAAGCTATGAAAGAGAAGTACGGTTGTGCTGGCTCTAAAGCTGAAGGATTATACGCTTCTTATTGCGGATAATTTAAACTATGCCTTCGTTCATGTATACAGGTCTGATCATATTAGTAATGGGTGGCGTCGGTGCGTGGTACTATGACGTCACTCAAACTAAAATCGAAACGTTAACTGCATATAATGCTACGTTAACGGCTAATGTTGACAAACTCGAAGAAGTAAATCTTAAAAATATAGATACCATTGCTAAGATGGAGTCTAACTTCGAGCGTCAACGAGAACAATATACACAACTTCAAGAAAGTTTCAGTAAAATTCGTTCTCAGAACAATCAACTCAAAGATAGATTAGGTAAACATGATTTAGGAGCATTAGCTGCTGCTAAACCTGGACTAGTTGAAAGAGTTGTTAACAATGCATCAGCGAAAGTAAATCGTTGTTTTGAAATTGTATCTGGTGCTCTATTGACGGAAAAAGAGAGGAACGCAAAAAATGGTAAAGCATTTAACAGCGAGTGTCCTTGGTTGTACGATGATCTTATTGCTAACGGCGTGCTCATCGACTCCAGTGGCGCCACCAGCGAAGATAATAACTGAAACTGAATACGTAACCCCACCAAAACCAATCGTATCAAATCCTGATGCTCTTGATTTAAGAGACGTCGAATTTGTTATTGTAACAAAAGATAACATTGATGAAGTATTTGATAAGTTAAAAGATGATAAAGTTTTATTTGCTTTAACCGCAAAAGACTACGAAAAAATAGCATTGAATCTTTCTGATTTAAGAGCCTATATTAGTCAACAAAAAAGTATTATTATATTGTATGAGAATGCGTTTGATGAATAAATAGAACTGAATATAGAATGTTGTGGGCCCTGTGATTAATAGTAATTCCGGGGCTTTTTCTATTTTAAACGAGGAATAAATTCTAGTTATGTCAGACAAAGATACGAGTTTAAACACAGATGTCCAACTGATCAAAAAGGATATTAAGCAGATCGAAAAGTTCTTCGGAAGATTCGACACAGCTTTGGAAGCGATGACTGAGGTATCTCAAAAAGTTGCCGTTCAAGGTGAAATATTAAAGAACACGGCCGATAAACTCGAAGATCTAGAACAGAGAATAGCAGAACATAAAGAAGAAGATAAGGCTCGCACGGAAGTTCTCCACCGTCGCCTCGAAGACCATCGTAAATCTTCTCGACAAGATCACGAAAAGCTAGCAAATGCAACACAAGTTGATCGCAAACAGCGTAATGACGAAATTATGCTTCAACTCGGTAAAATGAATGGCGCCCTTGAAGTACGGTTGACAAAAATCGATGACCGTATTAAAATATTAGAACAGTGGCGTTGGTATATTATGGGTATCGGATTTGTAGTGCTTATGTTATTTGCAGAAGTTAACTGGACTGCCTTAATTGGTGGTTGACATTTCATCAATACTAATATATAATAATCTAAAGTAAAAGTAAATATACGTTGACATTACGCTGCTTTTGTGGTATAATGTCAACTATATTATTGTAATCCTATGGAATGTGTATATTATGGCAGAATTTGTTGATATTCAGTACTCCCAGATGTTATCTGGTCGACTGGATAATTTTAAGATCAAGCATACTAATCCCTATAAAATAAACTTCAGATGTCCTATCTGTGGTGATTCACAGAAGAACCGCTCTAAGGCCCGTGGTTGGCTTCTAGAAAGGGATAACAAATTTAACTATTATTGTCATAACTGTGGTGCCTCGATGGGCTTTAATTATTTTCTGAAGACCGTCGATCCATTGTTATATAATGACTACATTGCTGAAAAATTTGTGGCAAATACTCACGCCGATGATACTAAAAAAGAAACTGATTTTAAAACAAAAGCTCCCGTATTTAAGAAAAATCCTCTTAAAGAATTAAAGAAAATTAGCCAACTCAGTCACGATCATCCAGTTAAGAAATATGTAGTCAAGCGGCAAATACCTCCTCAACATCATTATAGAATGTTCTTTGCTCCTAAGTTTAAAACTTGGATTAATACGATTATTCCTGATAAGTTTGATTATATTGGCAAAGATGAACCAAGGCTTGTTATACCATTTGTTGATGAACACGGCAATTGTTTTGGCGTATCAGCTCGTGGATTCAACCCTGATGGAATTAGATATATAACTATAATGTTTGATGATAGACCAAAAATCTTTGGTCTCGACAAAGTTAATTTCGATCATCCTTACTATATCGTCGAAGGCGCACTTGACAGTATGTTCCTTGAAAACGCTATCTCTATGAATGGCGCTGAAGGTAACGGTAATTCTGCAAATGAAAATGCGATATATGTATTCGATGCTGAGCCACGTAATAAAGAGATTCATAAACGTATGGAACGTGTAATCAAGAATGGTTACAAGATATGTATATGGCCTGATAATGTTGTGGCAAAAGATATTAATGATATGCATCTCAAAGGTGTTAACGTCGAGAAACTAATCGAAGATAATACGCATAAAGGATTACAAGCAGAGTTGAAGTTTCAAGCTTGGAGAAAAACATGATAAGAGGAATACTTGCTCACGATCAGGAATGGGGCATTGGCAAAGACGGTGGATTACCTTGGCCAAAGAATAGTGAAGATTTAAAATGGTTTAAAGAATGTACTGAACATTCAACAGTTATTATGGGACGCAAAACTTGGGAAAGCTTACCGTTCAAATTACCCAATAGAGATAACGTTGTAGTGACTTCAGGTAATGGTCCAATAGGTGCAGATGTTGTTGGTGATTTAAAATCTATATTAAAGATCTTACCACAAATTAAAAACGATGTTTGGATTATCGGTGGAGCTCAATTAGTAGAATCTATGTTATATTATATAGATGAACTATGGTTGAATGAAGTGACTGGTTATTATAAATGTGATACATTCTTAGATAAAGAAAAGATTACAGAATACTATAGTGCTGAGAGCACGGAGATTAAAAGTTTCGGAACAATAACAAAATGGATTAAAGATTAATGGAAGTATATCATAAGTTACTCAGAGACATTATGGACAAAGGCGAAGATGTAAGTGATCGAACCAAAGTTGGTACAAGATCTATATTTGGTTATCAAATGCGATTCGATCTTCAAAAAGGATTTCCTGCAGTTACTACTAAGAAACTTGCATGGAAATCAGTAGTTGCAGAACTACTATGGTTTCTTGAAGGAAGTACCGATGAACGTAGACTTGCTGAACTTACATATGGCATAAACAGATTAAGCCTTGATGGTAAAACTACTATATGGACTGCAAACGCTGATTCTCAAGCTAAAGATCTTGGATATCATAATGGTTCAATGTATAAAGAGCTTGGACCAGTATATGGTTCTCAATGGCGTAGCTTTGGTGGTACAGATCAAATCAAAACGATTATCGATCAATTAAAGAACAACCCTGATAGCAGACGTATTATTCTTTCAGCTTGGAACCCACCAGAAATTGATAAGATGGCTTTACCTCCCTGTCATACCTTATCTCAGTTTAGGGTATACAACGGTAAGCTTAATTGTCAAATGTATCAGAGAAGTGCTGATGCATTTCTAGGAGTACCATTTAATATTGCATCATATGCTTTATTAACTCATATCCTAGCTCATCATTGCGGACTTGAAGTAGGCGATTATGTACATACAATTGGTGATGCTCATATTTACAACGATCACTTCAAACAAGTAAAACAACAACTCGAACGTGATCATTATGACTTACCAACATTAGACATTAATAGAATGTTCGAATTAAAATTAAACGGTCAATATAGAATTGATGAATATAAATCTTTTAGATTGACAAATTATTTACACCATGATACTATTAAAGCTAATATGGCAATATAAATAGTAGACCAGATAGATCAAAGTATATTATTAAAGGAAGAAGTATGATACAAACTATACAAGTTGCAAAGCGTGATGGATCAAAGGAGCCATTAAATGTCGAAAAGCTCCATAAGGTAGTTTTTCACGCGTGTAACGATATTACAGGTGTTTCCCCATCAGAAGTAGAAATAAAAAGCCAGATACAATTTTTCACTGGAATTAGTTCTAAAGAAATACAAGAAACTCTTATTAAAGCAGCAGCTGATCTCATCAGCGAAGAAACTCCAAATTATCAGTTCGTAGGTGGACGTTTAATCAACTATGGTCTTCGTAAAGAAGTTTATGGTGGATACGAACCTTGTGCTGTTAAAGAATTGGTTGAAAGAAATATTGAAAACGGCTTTTATGATCCTGAACTCATTAATTATTATAACGATGATGAGTGGGAAAAGATCAATGGCTTTATTAAACATGATAGAGATGAAAGTCTTACTTATGTTGCAATGGAACAATTACGTGGTAAATATCTATGCCAGAATAGAGTTACTGGTGAGATCTTTGAGACTCCACAGATGTGTTACATTCTTATTGCTGCAACGCTATTTCATAATTATCCCGAAGAAACTCGCTTATCATATGTAAAGGATTATTATGATGCTATTAGTTTACACGATATTAGTTTGCCTACTCCTGTTATGGCTGGTGTTAGAACACCGCAAAGACAATTCTCTTCTTGCGTCCTTATTGAGACTGACGATAGTCTTGATAGTATTAATGCTACTAGCTCAAGTATTGTTAAGTACGTTTCACAAAAGGCCGGAATCGGCATTGGAGGAGGTTCAATACGAGCTATTGGAACCCCTATTCGTAAAGGTGACGCCTTTCATACAGGAATAATTCCTTTCTATAAAATGTTCCAAGCTGCTACTAAATCTTGTTCTCAAGGTGGCGTACGTGGTGGAGCAGCTACAATCTATTATCCTATTTGGCACTATGAAGCAGAAGATCTTCTTGTATTGAAAAACAATAAAGGTACTGAAGATAATCGTGTTCGTCATATGGATTATGGAGTACAGTTTAATAAGTTAATGTATGAGCGTCTAGTAACTGGTGGAGATATTACTTTGTTCTCACCAAGTGATGTTCCTGGTTTGTATGATGCATTCTATGCTGATCAAGATGAATTTAAAAGATTATATGAAACTGCAGAACGCAATACAAGATTACGTAAGAAAACTATTCCTGCCGCTTCTCTATTCAGTATGTTTATGGAAGAACGTAAAAACACAGGTCGTATCTATCTACAAAATGTTGATAATGCAAATGAGCATGGTTCATTCTTACCAGAAGTTGCTCCTATTCGCCAATCAAATCTCTGTGCAGAAATTGATCTACCAACTAAACCATTAAACGATGTTAATGATAAAGAAGGAGAAATCAGTCTTTGTACTTTATCAGCTATTAACTGGGGTAACATACGCTGTACATCAGATTTTAAAAAGGCATGTGACCTTGCAGTTCGTGGATTAGATGCTTTGTTAAGTTATCAAAATTATCCAATTGTTGCTGCTCAATTATCAACAGAAAAACGTCGCCCTATCGGTATTGGAATTATTAACTTTGCATATTGGATGGCAAAGAACGATTTAAGTTATCAAGATATTGATTCTAAGGGACTAGAATTGGTCGATGAGTACGCTGAAGCTTGGGCATATTATCTTACCAAAGCTTCTGCTGATCTTGCAATTGAAATGGGTAACATCTCTGGTATTGATGAAACTAAGTATGGCCAAGGCATTACACCCAACCAAACATATAAGAAAGATCTTGATGAATTAGTAAAACATAAAGAACGTCAAGATTGGAAAGGATTGCGTAAGCAATTAAAAGAAACAGGTATTCGTAACTCTACATTAATGGCTCTTATGCCATCTGAAACGTCAGCTCAAATCGCAAACGCTACCAACGGTATTGAACCACCACGCAGTTTAATTAGTGTAAAACAAAGTAAACACGGTGTTCTGAAGCAAGTAGTTCCAGAGTACAGACGTTTAAAGAATAAATATGATCTGTTGTGGGATCAAAAATCTCCTGAAGGTTACTTAAAAATTATGGCTGTTCTACAGAAATATATTGACCAAGGAATTTCTGTAAATACAAGTTATAACCCACAATTCTTTGAAGACGAAAAGATACCAATGAGCGTATTATTGCAACACTTACTTATGTTCTATAAGTACGGTGGTAAGCAATTGTATTATTTTAATACGTTCGATGGTCAAGGCGAAATCGATGTCGATAAAATGTCCGGTGATGACGAACTCGCGCAAGGCGAAATAGATGATGAAGATTGCGAATCTTGCAAAATTTAATGATTGACATTTTTAATTTATATGATAATATAGAAGTAATAGTATCTCATACAAAGGAATAAAATAAATGAGCGTTTTTGACGTAAATAACCGCGTTGACCATACATCCGTTAGTTCTTTTTTAGATCCAACCGGTGGACCAACAATTCAACGTTACGACACACTTAAGTACAAGCAGTTTGATCAGTTGACTGATAAGCAACTTGGTTTCTTCTGGCGACCAGAAGAAGTTGACATCTATCAAGATGCAAAAGATTTTAAAGCATTAACTGCGCATGAGCAGCATATTTTTACGTCTAACCTTAAACGACAGATTCTATTAGACTCAGTACAAGGTCGTGCACCTGCTGAAAGTTTTGGATCTATTGTTTCTTTACCAGAACTCGAAAACTGGATTATTACTTGGACGTTCTCTGAAAC
>FZLS01000130.1 GCA_900197625.1 Rhodobacteraceae bacterium Water-Bin34
GTTTATACGGATTCTCAATAAAGGTTAGCTCTCTAGTATCAGTATCAAAGATATGAAAGCCTTTTGGGTCATCGAAATCACTCCAAGTCATCTCATACGGACAACCTAGATAGTTAACATTACCTTTAGTCGAACGTGTATGATAATGACCAGTACATACAGTATCAAACTTCTTAAGCCATTTATCATCCATACCATGATTAATAGATTGACCTTTATACATCTGATACCCAGATAACTCAAGATGCCCGAATAGTATCTGCGAAGTAGTAGTACTAACAATCTCATCAACCTGCTCTTGATTACCTGAGCAAATCCAAGGCAGCATTACAATATCTAGACCATCAAAGTTTTCTACAGAAGGTTCATTATAAATCTTCATATTAGGGTAATGACCTGCAAGCAAGTCCATACTATTAATCTCTAATGTATTCTTATAGAACGAATCATGATTACCTACTAATACATGAAAGTTATAATTATTCTTATCAATAGGATCAAAGAACATACGCTTCGCCCTATCTAAAGATACAAAGTTAATAAACTTACGTCTATCAAATGTATCACCTAAGTCAATAATATCGTTAATATTATTTTCTTTAAGGTAGGGGAAAAATACATTACTAAAGAACTGTTCTTGAAAGTCGGCGATCTTTTGATTATCATTTCGAGCTCCAAAATGAATATCAGTAACTAATGCTATTTTCATATTTTATTTGTCTTCACTTTCTTCTTCATCATCAATAAATACCTCGAGGCCTTTTTTCTTATCGATTCGCTTCTGCTTTCTAGCTTCAACTTTATCTTCAAAGGCTTTAACAAAGTCCTTCATATAATCACTATCAATGTTAACAGTAATACTTGGAGCATCTGGATCGCCACTCTGATCAGCCAACTCATTCATAATCATACTATTCTCTAGAGCCTTATGCTTAACAAAGAGTTGTCTCTTCTCTCTATCAATACGTCTTAAGAACGCATAGTAGATAATCTGAGTAAAGTATGCAAAAGGATTCTTAGATTTATCAGGGTTAAAGTTATTGAGATAATTAATACAGTTCTCAATACCATCACCTACCATTTCTTCTCTAAACATATAGTTTGCGAAGTTAGGCTTATATGATAGCCTAGTAGCAATCTGTAAAAGGCATTCGCCAACATAATTAGGAATAGGAGGTCTAGGGTCACCTGCCTCTTCTGCTGCTAATCTCTTATCCCTATACTCCACAAGTGTAGCATATAGTCGTTTATTATCTACGTAATGTCTCTTTTTTGCCATATTAATGTAATACCGTGTTAGCTGATTCATGCATTGCGTCAAGCATCTCTGTAGTCTCGTCCAACATCTTCTCCACTTGCTCATTGGTTAATTTTGAAAAGGAGTTCTTGGCTTCAAACCAATCCTCTATAAACTTATTATATTGACTTTCTAAGTCAGATGCAAGGTTATTATGAAAAGAAACTATATTTCTTTTTTCCATGATAGTAACATTAGGTTCTTCAGTTGCAAAAGGATTATACATACCCTTAAAGAAATAACTAGCTTCTATATTACCACGTTGAAAGTTACTGCCTAACATTACAGCATTCTCTAATGTAACATCGTAATCTGTCTCACAAACTAGCATCCCTGCAATAATAGTTTGATCTATTAATCTAATAAAACTAAACATTTAACTTAACCTGATATATTTTGTAATCGAATTTCTCATCATTGTAGTACTTAACTCTTTCTGCAAAATGCTCTAAGGTGTAGTTCTTTCTAGACTTCCACGTAAGATCATCTGCAATATCAAAGAGCGTAGCTTGTTGTTTTCCTTCACCGGTTCTAAGTCCTCGGCCGATGGACTGGAGGGTTCTGATTCTACTTTTGGTTGGACTGGAGAAGATGACGTTGTGCAAGCGCTTAATGTTAACGCCAGTACTAAAGGTGCCATAACTAGCCACGATGATTGCATTGTCTTCATTCTCTGTAATTGCCCTAACTTGTTCTCTTGAATCTGCATCTGTTGCTCCATAAACAAAAAATATCTTTCTATCAAATATCTCTTTATCTGCTTGCTTTTGAATAAGGTCATATAGTACTTTACCGTGCTTCTCTACAAACTGGAATAATACTAATGTATTGCCTTTGAGTGATAATGCAAGGTTCTCAATAAATTTATTTCGTGCTTCATTAGTAACAATATAATCTAACTCATCCCTATAGTTAGCCTTCTTAAGTAGTTCACGTGCACTTGGCGGGTATCCTAATACTAAGCATTTAATATTTAGAGTCGCTAATGCGCCATCTTTCATAAGCTTTTCAGTTGTAGTAACTTTCTTAACAGCACCAAAGAGACCCTCAAGTACTAACTTATGTGTAAGAGTACCGTCTAATGTGCCAGTAAATCCAAATCTATACTCACACGAATCCATCTTAGACATAATAGATGATAGTGATTTAGATTTAAAGTTATGAGCTTCATCACCCATAACCGCACCAAACTGGTTAAACCAAGGCTTCGGCATCTTATAAATTGACTGCCAAGTCGATATAACTATTCTCTCATCAATAGAGTTACGCCATGACTTATCAGTATTACCCATAATGATACGTATATCATTCTCGTACCCGTACTCTTCAAAATCAGTCTTCATCTGATTAACTAGTGAAGTAGTAGGAACGATTACCAGAATCTTTTTATCCTTAGCAATCATAGCACGTGTTATGAGGTAGATGATTAATGACTTACCTGATGCAGTAGGAGAAAGAAGTAAAGCTCTCTTCGTTCTCATAGCATGTGCGAAGGCTTCTAACTGGTACTCCCTTGCATCAAACTTAGTATCTTTCAATACTATATCACTGAACTCTTTAGCCTCTTTAAGAGAGAATTCATCATCATATAAGGTACTATCTACATCTACCTCATAACCCCTATCATACGCAAACTTGCGTACATAAGGTACTAGACCTGCATATAGCATTTGAGTTGCTAAGTTGAACAGTCTAATCTTACCATCCCAATACTTATTACGTACTTGGGGCATAAATCGTGCACCTGGTACAGTGAAAGTAAAATAGTCTTGCAACTCATACCTTGTACCTGGTTCACAATAAATTTTTATGTATACATCGTTATATTTTTCTACTACGATTTTTTCCATGAGCTCACTACACGTTCTCGTAAGGAGGAAGAACTGAGAGTATGCTTACGACTGTTATAAAATACTTCGATAGGTAACTCTCTACCGGTATAATTAGTCTCTCTATACTCTTCTCCAATAATACGAATGTCTGGATTTATTAAATTAATTAAATCTAACAAGTCCTCTTCTGTTGTATATGGTATTACTTCATCTACATACTTGCATGAACTTACCTGAAGATATCTTTCATGCACGCTTTGTACAGGCATATTCTTGGTTGGTCTATCTATAGTAGGATTTGTTTGCAGGAAAGCATATAGATAATCACATTGATCTTTAGCTTCACGTAACATGCTCAGATGACCGGCATGAAATAGATCAAATGATGAACAAGTAAAGCCTCTTATCACTACACACCTACCTTAAATTGTTCCCACTTGATAGCTGCTGATATATTAAAGCCTCTTGAATTAAGAGACCTAATAGCATTATCAAGGAAGTCAACAATCTCCTGATGGTATGCCATCTTAAGATTAAGGTTAATTACTTCCTCATCAGCGTCGACATATTGAGGTATATCAGTCTTGAGAATTTTAAGAGGGTTAGGTTCCCAACCACGTTCTCTCATCTCATCATAATCAATAGTACCGTTATAGTACTCATTCTTAGCCTTTACCAACTGCTTATGACTGGCCTGAAGTCTACGCAGCTTTAAACGCTCGTTGGCATATAACTTATAATATTTGGAATGTAGTTGCGGTATTTTTAATGCTTCTTCGCCTAACTCAGTACGGTCGAGTTGAGAGTCAGCATGCCATAAATCAAGTATTTCATCAAGCGTCATAGTAACCTCATTTTTATTCAATCTTCATTATAAAGGCTTTTTACACCAAAGGCAACAACTAAATTTTAGTAATTTGCATCCTTTCAAACGCAAAGGTTGCTGTCGCTTCAATGTAGTCAATATCTTGGGCTTTAAGATCGAATAACAAATCGAGTAATGATGTAGGGAACATATTAATAAGTTTAACTTGCATATTCACATTAGAGTTACTATTGTAAATAATAATAGTACCATCTGACATGATACCATCACTTCCACCTATATTATTTCTAGCATCTTTATCAGCAAGGGTCTTATATTGCTGAAAGTTCTCTGGGAAACCAAGATGCTCTAACCATCGAAATATCTCTAGGTAGTTGGTCATATCTTCATCTACTCTAAATGTAACCTGTACCTCACCAAAGTCAACATGATCTCCTGGCATAGGTAGTTTTACAAATGGAGTGGGTGTAAGACTAGGTTGAACCGCTATAGAAGGTAGAACCAAAGACTGTACGTAGAAGTTAACCTGAGGCAACTTCTTAATAGTGAACGCAAACTTCAAAGGGGATAAGAAGTTCATACTTGTTACTGTAGAGTTGAGTGCTGTCATACTACTATTTATCTAACCAAAAAAAGAGAGGGCATCCCTGCCCTCTCTAAAAATGTCCATTTTCTGGATTCTTTTTATTACATCAGAATTACATGATGTTTTGTACAACCACTCTGCGGTAGTATACGTTACTGTCTTCAGTGATAGCACCGAGTCCAGCAGTTGCACCGTTAGCAAACGGGTTAGCAACAATGCCGTAACGAGTCTTAAAGCCGATTTTAGGCTGGAAGGTATTCTCGCCGACTGCACGAACCATCTGCAGTGGTACATATGGGCAATAGAAGATACCGGCGTCAAATGCGCTTGAACCTTTGTAACCCAATGTGTAGTAGTTACCAGTTGTATACGGATCAATGTATACACGATAGCGACCATTAAGTACACCAGCGAAGGTGTTACCTGTGTCATCTACTTGCAAGTTGTTAGAGTTAAGGGCTGGAGTATAATCCAGAACGCCTGCCATCTGCAATGCTGAAGCTACATCAGAAGAACAGATCAGGACGTTACCTTTACCGCGACGAGTATCTTTTGCAATTTGGTTAGCATCACGTTCGATTTGGAACATCAAGCCTTTGAATTTTTCAACAGACCAACGACCGTTTGAATCAGTGTCCAGATCAAAGAAACCAGCAGTAGTGGTGTCTGTAAGAGCACCTTTCTTAGCTGATACGTTGATAGTACGGATGATTTCGCGGTTGATTTCAGCCAAGATTTCAGAAGTCAAGATGTTAGACAATTCTGTTTCAGCGTCAAGGCCGTGAATTGCTTTAAGATCCTGAGCCAATTCCATTGTGTATTCGGCTTTCAGAGCGCGTGACTCAGCAGTGACGGATACTTTCTCAATAGAGAAGGCCATTTCAGCGAATGCAGCGTTAGATGCATTACCGAGGGCTTCAGCTTGGTTAGTTGACATACCGCCGGCGAAGTTGTAAGCACCGTTAGCAGCCAGATCTTCGTTGTCTGAATCAGCGTCGAATGCTGTACCAACATGCTTGTCACCGATTGTGTTAGCACCACCAACAACAGAAGAGAACGCAGTGTCTGCTTCGTTGTAGAATGCTTCAGTAGCAGTGTTAGACTGGTTAGAGTATTTGCTACGCATAGCAAAGATCAGGCCAGTTGGACCAGACATAGGCTGGACACCACACATGTCGTATGCTACCAAGTTAGGCATCGCACGACGTACAAGCGAGATTAGTACGGGATCGTAGTTGTCAACATCAGCACCAGTGGCGTTAGTTGGGGTATGAGTTGCTTCACCCAGCAATTGCTGAGATGAGTAAGCGCTTCCTTCTTTCAGAGCATGCTCTGTATTTTCCAGAAGTTGTGCGGTGACCGCGCGACGATGAGAGTCCTGAATCTGCGGAAGATCAGTATGCTCAAGAATCGGCTGCCATTTCTGCACCAGTTGGTTATTAAGGTCCATGATTTGCTCTCCTTTATTGTACCTTTATAAGTTTCATTATATTTAGCGATTTAACGTACGCGAAATAGCGCTAGCATATCTTTCCATTGATGGATTGATTGCAGCCTTTTCTTCTGCTTCGTCGAGGGGCTCTTCATCAACTGTTTCGGTGATGACGCTCTTAGAAGCAAAATATGTTTCCTTAATGACATCTAATTTCTTAGTGAAGTCTTCAAGGCTATCATACTCAATACCCTCAGCCATAGACTGAAGTTTTTCTTGCTGAACAACAGAAAGAGTATCACCAGCCTGTTGGATGGATCTTTCTTTTCTCAGCTCTTCAA
>FZLS01000056.1 GCA_900197625.1 Rhodobacteraceae bacterium Water-Bin34
AAGAATTTTTCTTGAAAATCTTGATGAAGTTGACCGTTTTCAGCAAAAGCTGTGATTGTTTCTGCACCCTCAATAATACCTGTTTCAATCCACTCTTCCTCACGGCGGATATCAATTACAATATAACCATCTTTTTGGAGTTCAATAAACTCAGTAGGGGTGGATTGACCAAGAACAATAGGCATCTGTACATCTAATAATTCAATATCAAAAATTAAGGTTGCATTTGGTGGTATTGACGCTCCAGCACCAGCACTGCCGTAGCCTAATTCTGAGGGAATGGTGAGTGTGCGTTTCTCTCCGACCTTCATACCTAATACACCTTGATCCCAGCCTTTGATTACGCGCCCTTGGCCAAGAGTGAATGAAAAAGGTGTTCCTCGATCTAAAGAACTATCAAATTTTGTACCATCGGTTAATTTTCCAGTGTAATGCACTGAAACGGACATACCATTTTCTGCAACTGCACCAGAACCTTCTTGAGTAATTTCAATTTTTAAGTCTGTTGTATTTGCCATTGTAAATCCTGAAGTTTGTAAGGCTAATATGCCTATAAATATAACCGAAAAAATTCTATTAAACATTTCTAAGCCTTTTTTAAAATTTATAATCTAGAGCCAGCCTGCACTAATTTGGCGCTTGTGTGCAACCATTGCATTACGCATGAGAATTGCAACTGTGACCGGACCAACTCCACCTGGGACTGGTGTAATCCAACCTGCAATATTTATCACTGAATCAGTATCCACATCACCAACAATTTTTGGGCCTTCTGGGGTATCTATTTGATTGATACCAATATCTATGACCACAGCACCAGGTTTAATCATATCTTGTTTTACTAGGTGGGCTTTTCCAACAGCAACAACAACAACATCAGCTCGCCTTGAATGCATAGCGACTGAGCGTGTCATATGGTGACAGACTGTTACAGTGCATCCTTCTGCCATAAGCATCATTGCTATTGGCTTTCCAACAATTTCGGAATGCCCGATCATAACAACTTCTAGGCCTTCAAGTTTTAAGCCTGTTTCTTTAATTAAAGCAACACTTGCTGCCGCAGTGCAAGGAGCCAGGGCAACATCAGAATAAACAATATTTCCGATTGAAGCTGGGTTCATTCCTTCAACATCTTTTAATGGATGAATAGCTGATTGTAAGGATCTTACATTGATGTGGTCTGGCACAGGTCTTTGGAGAATAATACCGAGAACTGTCGCATCATCGTTAAGGGCAAGTATCCTTGCCTTACACTCGTCTTGAGTAATATCAGATGGCCAATTAACTTGCTTGAATGGCATTCCTGCTTGCTCGGCTCCACGAGCTTGATTTCGGACGTATACGGCTGCTTCTGGCACGTCTCCAATCAAAATTGAAACAAGACAAGGCATTTTAGTAAAATTCTCAGCATATTGTTTAATTTCGGCAATAATACGTTTTTTAACCACGATGCCATCAATCAATCGATTGTCTTTAATATTTGTCATCAACGTTCCTGGAAGATCATTTATATAAATTTTATTTATCGTGAATTATTTATTAACTTAATTAAAATCAACCAATAACTTGTGTAATTACTATGTCAATTAGTACTATCGACAAACATTGCTTACTATCGGACATAATAACAGGTTATTAAATACACTGAATTTTTAAGTGGAGAAATAGTTCATGCCAAAAGGGTATATTTTAAGTGCGCATCGAAGCGAAGCTAATCCAGTAAAAAAAGCAGCTTATAATTTATTGGCTAAAGATGCCTTGGAAAAGGCAGGAGGTAAAATTATTGCGATGGCAAAAATTGATGGAAAACTGACTGTTTATGAAAATGGTATAAAGCAAAGTACAGTGCTTATTGAATTTAATTCCTATGATGAAGCAATAAATGCTTATCACTCTTCTGATTATCAAAAAGCATTATTGGCCTTGGATAATGGTGCTGATAGAGATATCAGAATTTTTGAAGGTGTTTGAATAATAATTAAGAATTGGGAGCTCAAATGATAGAATTGTTTTTTTCAGCTATGGCTCTTGGATTTCTTTTTAATGCTGCTCCAGGGGCAATATTTACTGAAAGTTTAAGGCGGGGATTGAAAGGCGGATTTAAATCTGCCCTTTATATCCAATTCGGATCGTTAGTGGGGGATTTGATTTGGGCAGTTATTGGTTTGGGAGGTGCAGCAATATTATTCGAAATTGATGCAATTAAAATGCCAATGGCAATTTTTGGTGGCGTTCTTCTTGCTTGGTTGGCTTTCAATAGCTTTCTGGATGCCACAAAGAAAATTCCACCAATAAGCCTAACCTTAAAACAAGATGATAAAACAGAATTAATGGTTGGAGCAGCTCTTTCATTATCCAATCCAATTAATATTACTTACTGGGCTGGAATGGCGGGTACAATTGCAACGCTAGGTGTTAAAGAACCAACTGGACAAGCTTTTATTGTTTTCCTGGTTGGATTTATGCTTTCATCTATTATTTGGTGTTTTTTATGCGCAGGATTTATTGGTTTTGTTAGAAAAGCAATAAATCAAACTGGATGGGTGCTTATTAATATTTCTTGTGGAATTGGGCTTGCATACTTCTCAATTTATGTACTTTTGAATACTTATAATTCTTTAAATTAATTTCTATTTACTTTTGACACTCTGGCGCAATTGTTTTTATTAATTTTTTGTTTGGTTTAATTGATTGTGGTAAATCATTAATAACTTCATCTAAGATCTCTGATGTAATATCTGCTATCTCACATAGATAATCAGATCTTGTTCCATCTGGGTTATCCAGCAACCATTCCTGAAATTCACTTTCTTCAAAATAAATACCAGCAGCTGCACCCGCAAATGGTAGCATTGTTATCATGCGCTTTAAGCGAGCTTTTGCTTTTATTTTTGAAATTGTTTTCTTGATTTCTTTTTTATGTTTGATTGTATTTGCGGTAATTTCGGAGCTTAATTTTGCAACCATATATGTTTTCTGAAGAGCCCAAATTGATGTAAAAACCGTAAGTGATGCTAAAGAGCAAAATAGCCAAATTAGAAATACTGTATTTTTAAATAAGCTGTACAAAGAAAACTTTCCGTTTTGTATTAAAATGGCTGTAAATAAACTATGATCTTTTATACCCAATTTTTAAATTAAAATCTGTTTCACATGTATCGCCGGAACAACATTCAAATATGTTTGATTTGCATATTTTACATTGTTCATGCCCATGAACTACGATTGTATCCAATTCATGTTGGCACCTTGGACAACGTTGAATATTTGAATTTGAAGGTATTAGATAATTATCCATGGTTAACTACAATTCTCTTAAGTTTATGATCCAATTCTGTTGATATCAAAAGGTGTAGTTTGATATATTTGATTGATCCAATTGCCATAAAGTAAATGCGCATGACTCCTCCACTTGTTTAATGGTGGCATTTTGGGATCATCATTTGGATAATAATTCATTGGAATATTGATAGGGGTATTGTTTTTGATATCTCGATCATATTCTTGTTTTAATGTTTCTTTATCATATTCAAAGTGATTAAAAATATACAAAGCATTATGTTTTTCATCCTCAACCAAACATGGGCCTGAGGTTTCACTATCTATTAATATTTTTAAACCTGCTTTAAGAATTTCAGATGTTTTGTTTTCTGTCCATCTGCTTACAGGTATAACTAGATCATCGGAAAAGCCTGTTAAAAATCTAGATGTTGGGTCAGTGACTTGGCACCTATGGCAGCCAAATACTTTTTTGCCTAGGATGTGCTTTTCTACATTATGGAAATGATTAATCATTGCCATTCCACCCCAACACACACCAAATGTTGAATGAACATTGTTTTGTGTCCATTCAAAAATAGTTTTTAGCTCATTCCAATATGTGACCTCGTTAAATTCCAGATGTTCAATAGGTGCACCAGTAATGATTAAGCCGTCAAATTTTTGTTCTTTAATATCCTCAAAACTTTTATAAAACGACTTCATATGGTCAGAAGAAGTGTGTTTGCTTTTGTGTTCAGACATTCTTATTAATGTCAGTTCTATTTGCAAAGGGGTCGATCCTATCAGCCTTGAAAATTGATTTTCTGTTTGAATTTTTAGAGGCATAAGATTTAATAAGCCAATTTTTAGGGGTCTTATATCCTGACGGTCAGCATCAGCATTAGACATCACGTTGACACCTTCCGACTTTAAGATTTCAAAAGCGGGTAATTTTGAAGGAATACGTATTGGCATTTTCTATCCCTTCAAGTTAGCAGAAATTAAAGATGTAAAGTTATCTGCAGATTTAACTTTAGCTACATCACTAGCTTTCAAGACTATTCCCCAATTTTCTGCAATCTTGCGGTATCTTGGTAGTCTATTTTCTAATAGTCTTCTGTAACCCCAAACGATAAATTCATTTGGGTCAACTTGTGTTTCAGATATATTTTTTTCTTTTAAAAAGTTATTCCAACACTCTATTAAGAAGTTTTCACTATAATACATAGGCTTAGGAGCTTTAGTGAAGCGTTTTACTAACTCTTCAGTATGCTCTTCTGTTCCCTCTATCCAAATTGGTAGAACATATTGGGATAATGTTTTCATAACCTTATCATTTAGATCATCGCAATTTACGATTTCTACAACAGATCCAGATGTATCACACACAAATTTATCATAATCATACAAAGATTTAGCTCGTTGAATAAAATGAACCGTATCAAGCATGGAATTTATTTCGGCATCTCGATGTAACTTCTGTCGACGCATATATTCTTTAAAAGGAATGCCACCCTTCGAAGGATCGCCTGGTTTACCAAGGTAAGTTGATAAGGGCGATAAATCGTTAAATTTCATATTGGCGGAAATATAAATCGCATCAGTCTGTAAAAGTTTTGCTAGAAATGGATTTGACATAGCTTCTTTTTTGAAATTATCAGCTATGTGTTCCCCCATGTATCTTGTGCCAATCCTATAATCGACACTGTAATGGAACCAATCACCATTGTTTCGCAGAAGTTCTGAAATATATGTTTTTCCAAGCCCCGACATTCCAAAAAGCATTATACTTTTAGATTGTGATGTATTCCAATCTGATGGCGATTTATAAAGCATTTGTCATTTTCCTAGATCTCTTATGTGTAAACCAAAAATATTGAGTTAATTCAACGCTTTTTACGTTTAAGTATACGACCATCAATGAAACACATACCAAGTGCAATAAGTGCAAACCCAAGATAAGCACTGGGTAATAATCTTTCATCAAGTACGATTGATCCCCATAACACTGCCATAGGGGGGACAAGAAGTGTAACTAAGGACAGATTAGCACTACCAGCTAAATTTAAGGATCTATAATATAGCAAGTACGCGAATGCAGTAGCTGGCAATGACAAAAATATCATTGAGCTAATAGTTGTTATGTGAAGATTATAGCTGGGTTTCCCATCGATCATTAAAGCTAAGGGTACCATAATTATGCTTGCACTCGTTAACATTCCAGTAGCAGCGGTAATTGGATTTACACCTTTTAGATTTGAACGCGCCCAAATCGCAGCTGATGCATATGAAAAACAAGCTAAAATTAAAGATAATTGAGCCAATGATCGCAGGTTGAAGTTTGATAAAGCATCAAGCCCGATTATTATACATACACCAATGAAAGCTAAAATTAATCCTATACTTTTTAATGATGTTAAGCGCTCGTCCTTGAAAAACATTGATGCTAAAGCAAAGGTTATTATTGCTGTTGTACCATTTAAAATTGAAGCCAGCCCGCTCTCAATATGGGTTTGCCCCCAAGCGATAAGAGAAAATGGAATTGCATTATTCAAGAAACCCATGACAAATAAAACATAACACTGCCTTAAACTTGGTAGTGGCAGTTTCATTAATAAAACAACAATCCAAAGTGTTAAGCTTGCCCAAAGTACACGATTAGCAACGAGTGTAAAAACAGGAACTTCTCTCAAAATTAAGGAATAAGCCAAAAAGCTGCCTCCCCAAATGGTAGCTAGGCTTAAAAGTGAAATCCATGCTGATAAAGATAATGTTTGTTGGTTCATAATCTTTCTAAATGCTCGTCAACTAAATTCAATTCAAATTTACTCAGTATCGTTGCACGAGGATATTGTGGTGCATTACGATCATCAAGAATTGGATGATCCCAATTTTCGGTAGACTTAAAAAATCTTTTCACGCCTTGTTTTCCAAAGTGTTTGTAATATCCTTGAATGACACAATCTAGATAACTTAACAGTATAGGTTTCTTAATTTTGTGATCAATATATTCTGGATCGCCAATATACATCTGCATATTATAATTATCTAGACTATGACGTATATATCCAGTCTCTCTCAAGTCTAATGCTTTCCAACCAATATTTTTTGTACTTGCTCTCATTCCTTGTAAAATTGTTAAATCACATGGAGACACAGAAAGGAACGCGATATCATGAATGTTTGAGCTTACCCATTTTCTTTTCCAGCCTTTTATCTTTGTTGGGCGTGGATTTAAATATTGATGCGTTTGTAAGTTGACCAACGATCCATATCCAAAAAAATCAGTCATTATTTAGTGCCGTCTTATCTCTGGTTTCAGACCATATATTAATATAATTTGCTACAAAAATTATAATTGCTCCTCCAATGATAAATATATCAAGAGCTTCACTATAAAATATATACCCAATTGCGGCGATTACAGGTAAACGGCAAAAGTCAATTGGCGTTACAACTGTTGCTGGTGCTAACTGTAGAGCCTTAGTTATGCAAAAATGAGCCAATAAACCACCTATACCAATAATTATAATCCATATAAAGTTAGAGCTCGAGGGCAATGATATTTCGCCATCATACCCGGCACATATTATTGCCATTATAAGTTGCATGGTAGTGAGCCAAAATAGAATACAGGTGATACTTACAGTTTGTGTTAGTTGTTTTGTAAATATTACCGAGCAAGCAAATCCAACAGCACATAATGCAGCAGGTATTATTCCAGGTGCTAATCCTGCAAGCCAGGGTCTAGTTACAATTAGTATACCTATGAAGCCGATTAAAATTGAAATAATTCTTATTTTTGTAAGATGCTCGCCCAATAAAAAAGGTGCAGCTATCATAACCCATAACGGAACGGAGAATTCAAAAGCAAAAAGCTGAGCAAACGGTATTAACGTTAGAGCATAAAACCAAAGGTTTTGTCCTGTGAAATGTGATATATTTCTGAAAAAATGGAGTGGAAGCTTTTGTGTTGATATCTCTTTTCGCGTATTAAATAGACTTGCAAGTAATAATACAATTACTAAGCCTATTATCGATCGGTAAAGCATAATCTCAAAAGTATCTAACTCGTAAGAAATTTCACGTCCCGATACAGCCATAGCTGAAAATGAAACGATTGATCCTGTCATCCATACTGCAGCTTGAATAGTTTTAGAGAAAGAACTTAACATTTATTCGAATTAATCATGATTGAATTTAAAAACATTTTTGTAACGCACTCGCTTTACGAAGGTAATCTCATAATCAGTTAAGATGAAGTTTTTTGTCTTTGTAAAGCAAAGATCAGAAAATATGTTGCTTTAAATGTTTTTGTTAATAAAATCTGATTTCTTTATGTTTTTTGGAGCCTTAAAGTTAATATAAATTTCCAATTTTAATAAATATCAAATAGTTTTTTTGAAGAAATTACCTTTGCAAACTCATTGTTCAGACTTGCAAGTGCAGTCTTGTGGATCAACTCTGAGTCATAAATTTCACCATTTTGTCCTAATTTGTCAAAAGTAGCAGTAGCATCAGAAATTAAATATGTATCATAGCCAAAATTTCCAGCCATTCTTGTGGTCGTTGAAACACAATGATCTGTAGTTAATCCAACTATAACAACAGTGTTGTAATTCATTTGATCAAGTGTATCTCTAAGGTTTGTTCCAATAAAGCAACTATTTACTGATTTCGTTATAACGCTTTCATCTTTGATTGGTTTACATAATGGGTTAAATCTAAATCCATTATTGCTGGCATGAAGTTTTGAATTGATATCATTTGAGCTGTGGCGAACGTGAATGATTTTTTCATTATGAGATCTCCAGTGTGCAATGATTTTAGCACATACTTCTTCTGCGTCTTTATTGTTTCTGTTTCCACCCCAACTATCTTCATCTAGAAATCCTAGCTGTAAATCTATGCATATTAAAACAGGTTTTGTCTCTCTCAATTTCATTTAAATTGCTTTGATCCATTTTTTTAATGCTTCATCCCAGCTTGGAATAGCATTAGCTTCGTAGCCGTATACTTTTCCAATACCAATTTTAGAATATTTTTTCATTGCTTTTAAATGAGGAGGGGATGTTAAAAAGCCCAACATGTGTTCTTTTGATTTCCAGACAGTTAACGTATGTTGGTATCCATTTCGTGAATTAAATTCACAATGCAATATTCCTTCAGCATTTTGGGCATCTTTTGATGCAGGAATTGTATATGCCCAAAACCTTATCCAACCAATTATGCCTTTTGGTTTAAGTCCTGTTATTGATACATACATTTATTCATAAACCCCAAACATCATACATTTATATTGAATTATAAGTTACTGATATTATGTCATTATTCCCATTCAATAGTTCCTGGTGGTTTTGATGTAATATCATATGTGACGCGATTTATACCCTCAACTTCATTAATGATGCGTGTTGCCGTTTCTCCAAGAAATTCATGTGAAAAAGGATAATAATCTGCAGTCATTCCATCAACGGAAGTTACTGCGCGTAGTGCACATGCGAAGTCATATGTGCGCCCATCACCCATTACACCAACAGTCCGTACAGGTAGTATAGCTACAAACGCCTGCCAGATCTCATCATATAGATTATGTTTTCTGATTTGATCTATGTAAATTGCATCTGCTTTACGTAGTATTTCTAATTTCTCACGAGTTATTTCACCTGGACATCGAATAGCCAATCCCGGACCAGGAAAAGGGTGCCTTCCTACAAATTTGGCAGGTAATCCAAGTTCCTGACCTAAAGCACGCACTTCGTCTTTGAATAATTCGCGTAATGGCTCAACAAGTGCCATATCCATTTTTTCTGGTAATCCACCAACATTATGGTGAGATTTTATTGTTACCGATGGCCCACCTGAGAAAGAAACACTTTCTATCACATCCGGGTATAAAGTTCCTTGAGCTAAAAATTTTGCGCCAATTGGTTTTGCATATTTATCAAATACATCAATAAATAGCTTGCCAATGATCTTTCGTTTTGTTTCAGGATCAGATTGCCCATCCAATTGACTGAGGAATAAATCTCTTTCATCAGCGTGTATGAGTTTCATATTATAATGGTCTCTGAACATTGAGACTACTTCTTCCGCTTCTCCCATTCTGAGTAAGCCATGATCTACAAAAACACAGGTTAATTGATCACCAATTGCCTCATGTAAGAGAACTGCTGCAACAGAACTATCAACTCCACCTGATAAACCACAGATTACTTGTTGATCACCAACAGTCTCTTTTATTGAGGCAATAGCTTGCTCTCTGTAAGCATTCATTGTCCAGTCACCTGTAAATCCGGCTAATTTTATAAAATTTTCATAAAGCTTTGAGCCGTTTGGTGTATGATGAACTTCAGGGTGGAATTGGACTGCATAGAAATTTCTTTTTGTGTCTGCTGTTATCGCAAATGGTGCATTTGGTGATGTACCATAAACTTTAAATCCTCCAGCAATTTCAGATACATGATCACCATGACTCATCCAAACTTGTTCATCGCCACTTTCAAACCAGCCTTCAAGTATATTCAAGCTATTAGTATTTGGAGTAACAAAGGCTCTGCCAAATTCAGCAGTGCCGTGACCAGTTTCTACTTTGCCACCTAATTGATGCATCATAACTTGTTGACCATAACAAATGCCCAATAATGGAATGCCCATTTCAAATAATTCTTTTGGTGCTCTGGGGCTGTCAACTTCAGTAACTGAAGATGGGCCACCTGATAAAATTACAGCTTTTGGATTAAAGTTTTCTAGGAAGGCAAAATCGACATTGTTAAAAGGATGAATTTCACAATAAACATTTAGCTCTCGCAATCGACGAGCAATAAGTTGAGTAACTTGGCTACCGAAATCAATAATAAGGAGGCGGTCATGTGATATATCTGTCATGAATGCCGTTTATTCTTATGTCCAGAGCCACGCAAGAGTATTTGTAGGTAATTATACTGCAATAAACTTTTAATTTATCATTTAAATGTCGCCATCGACACATAATAGCCGAATTTGTAACGAAATAATTAACAATAGGAAATTATCATAATACCTAATTTATAAAGGATTAGAATCATGTCTGAAGTAGCTGAACAAAGCACAACACGAAGAAGAGCCCGTGGTGGTGGAGGTGCAGCGCGACGTGCAGAGAGAACTGCTGTAGTAATTGAAACAGCAAAATATATTGAACGAAATATACCAAACTTTGAAGTTTTGAATGAAGAAGCATTAAAAGTAATTGAATATAATGCTGAAACAGTCCTTGAAGAAATTGGTGTAAATTTTCCTGAAAATCCAAAAGCATTAAAGCGTTGGAAAGATGCAGGAGCAAATATTGATGGCGACAGAGTAAGAATACCACGTGGTTTGGCACGAGAATTGATAAAGACTGCACCTGCAAAGTTTACACAGCATGCGAGAAACCCTGAAAAAAACGTTGAAATTGGTGGTAACACTATGGTTTTGGCACCAGTTTATGGGCCACCATTCATTCGTGATTTAGAGGGTGGGCGTCGATATGCAACAATATCTGATTTTCAAAAAATTGTTAAACTTACATACATGTCTAAATACCTTCACCATTCTGGGGGAACTGTATGTGAACCAACAGATATAGCAGTAAATAAAAGACATTTAGATATGCTTTATGCACATATGACACTTACTGATAAGCCGTTTATGGGGTCTGTGACCGCTCCTCAAAATGCTCAAGATAGTGTTAATATGTGCAATATTCTCTTTGGTGAAGAATTTGTTCAAAATAATACTGTCATGACATCATTGATAAACATTAATTCTCCTATGGTGTTTGACGATATCATGATGGGCGCAATGGAAGTTTATGCTGAAAACAATCAAGCATGTATTGTATCTCCATTTATTGTTGGTGGTGCAATGGCACCGGTATCAGTTGCAGGTACATTAACGCAAGTTTTGGCTGAAGCGCTTGCTGGGGTTGCCTATAATCAACTTTGCCGGCCAGGTGCGCCCGTAATCATGGGTGCTTTCGTTGCCTCAATTGATATGAATTCTGGAGCACCAACATTTGGAACACCTGAAGCATCAAAAATTCTTTATGGGGCAGGGCAATTGGCTAGACGTTTAAATCTACCATTTAGATCGGGCGGGTCATTATGTGGATCTAAGTTGCCTGATGCTCAAGCTGCTTATGAAACAGCAAATACTTTAAATGCTGCCTTATTAGGTGGTGTCAACTTTTGTTTACATTCAGCAGGTTGGTTAGAAGGTGGATTAGTTTCAAGTCTTGAAAAGCTTGTCATGGATGCAGATCAATTAGGTGTTTTGCATTCTATTGCTGAAGGCGTAGATATGTCCGAAGATGCACAAGCAATGGGAGCAATTAGAGAAGTTGGCCCAGGTGGACATTACTTAGGATGCGAACACACTCAAAATAACTTTAAAAGCAGTTTTTGGAGAAGTGATGTTTTAGATTACAAACCTTTTGAGACATGGACTGAAGATGGCGAAAAAGATACGGTCACATTAGCAAACGAAAAAGTACAGAAAATGTTAAGTGATTATATTCAACCACCCATTGATCCATCTATTGATGAAGCGCTGAAGGCTTATATGCAATCACGTAAAGATAGTGAACCTGACGCATTTGGATAATTATTAATTTAGATTTAATGCATTAATTATTGGAATAAAGCTTTCAGCTTTTAATGATGCGCCACCAACGAGGCCACCATCAACATTTTCTATGGCTGATATTTCATGTGCATTTTTTGCGTTCATAGAGCCGCCGTATAGAATATTTACTGAATGGCCTATTTTTTTGCCATAATTATTTTCTAATTCAGCTCTGATAAAATCATGCACTTCTGTAATTTGTTCAATTGTTGGTGTCAGCCCAGTTCCAATCGCCCAAACAGGCTCATACGCAATTATTATAGTCTCGCCAGTTATTTCTTGGGGTAGTGAGTCTAATAACTGTTTTTTAATTATATCCAGAGTTATACCAGTATCTCGTTCTTTTAAGGTTTCGCCAATGCAAATAATTGCTTTAAGCCCTTCATTTAATGCAGTCTGTGCTTTAGATTTTATTAAATTGTTGTTTTCGTTATAGTTCACACGTCTTTCAGAGTGCCCGACAATGACATGAGAAGCGCCAGCATCTTTGATCATTTCCGCTGAAATATCGCCAGTAAAAGCACCTGATGCTTCAATATGACAATTTTGCCCTCCAGAAAAAATATTTTTTGTTTTTTCTGACATTTCTCTAATTAATGTATCAGGAACACATAAGATTACATCACAATTTACATTTTCTGATGCAGCATCAATAAGTAATATATCGTTGAAATTTTCGCGAAGACCATTCATCTTCCAATTTCCAGCTGCAATTGATCTTCTCATATTTTAACCTTTAATAATATTGTGATTTTTCATGTAATTTGTAAAAAGTTACATGCCTTCAAATTTGATACTTTCACCACATCCACAGGCTTCTGAAACATTTGGATTGTTGAATTTAAAGCCGGCTTCAAGAAGTGATACTTCGTAATCAATCTCGGTACCAAACAAAAACATTTGCGCCATTGGAGCAATCATCACAGTTGCTCCATTTTGTGTAATTATTTCATCGTTTGGATCTATGTCGTCAACATAGTCCATGGTATATTCCATGCCGGCACAACCACCTTTTTTGACACCAACCCGAAGCCCTTTTTTATTACCTTGCTCCATTAGCTTCCGTATCTGTGCTGTTGCAGTTTCAGTAATAGTTACAGCTTGTTTTCCTGGTATATTAAACATCTACATAAAACCTAATTCTAATCGAGCTTCGTCTGACATCATATCCATGCCCCATTGCGGCTCCCAAATCAGTTCAACATTAACTGATTGTACGCCAGGAATTGGTTCAATTGCATCTTGAACCCAACCTGGCATTTCTCCTGCAACAGGACACCCTGGTGCTGTGAGGGACATTTTCACATCTACTGCTCCAGAATCAGAAATCTCAATTGTATATATTAATCCCAAATCAAAAATATTAACTGGTATCTCAGGATCATGAACTGTTCTGCATGCCTCACAGATAGGTTCATACAATGCATGATCAGTACTTGATGGTACAATTAACGGTGTACCTTCCATTTGTGTGTCATTTGAAGCGTTCATTGTTCTTCTCACTTGGAATTCTTGAGTAATCATATAAGGAATAGAAAAGTAAACGTCTAGGGTGACTCGACATGACAAACCGTTTTCAATTTAATATCAATGCAACAGATGGGCGTGCCCGAACTGGAGTTATAAATACTCCAAAAGGTGAAATACGTACTCCGGCGTTTATGCCAGTAGGAACTGCGGCAACTGTCAAAGCAATGATGCCCGAAAATGTCCGAGCTACTGGCGCTGATATACTATTGGGTAATACATATCATTTGATGCTTAGGCCTGGCGCTGAACGAGTTCATAATTTGGGAGGTTTGCATAAATTTATGAATTGGCAAGGTCCAATTTTAACAGACTCAGGTGGATATCAGGTTATGAGCTTAACTGATTTGCGTAAGCTCACAGAAGAAGGTGTTAAATTTAAAAGCCACATTGATGGCTCTCTTCATAATTTGACACCGGAGTATTCAATGGAAATTCAGCGACTGCTTGGCTCTGATATTGTAATGTCTTTTGATGAATGTACTCCATTTCCTGCAACTGAAAAACAAGCAAAATCAAGTATGGATTTGTCAATGAGATGGGCGCAACGTTCTAGAGATGCATTTGGGGATAGGCCAGGGTATGCACTTTTTGGAATTCAGCAGGGCTCCACATTTAAAGATATGCGTGCAGAAAGTGCTGAAAAATTAACAAAAATTGGCTTTGATGGATATGCCGTAGGAGGTCTTGCAGTTGGTGAAGGCCAAGATTTAATGTTTGAGGTTTTAGAATATGCCCCAAATCAATTACCTCAAGATAAGCCTCGATATTTAATGGGGGTAGGTAAACCAGACGATATTGTTGGAGCAGTTCAAAGAGGAATTGATATGTTTGACTGTGTTTTGCCAAGTCGATCAGGGCGTACAGGCCAAGCACTTACAAGGAGGGGAGCAATTAACATGCGAAACTCTAGGCATCGAGACGATCAAAGACCATTAGACGAAACTTGCGAATGCCCATGCTGCAAAAATTATAGCAGAGCATATATACACCACGTTCATAAAGCTGGTGAGATAATAAGCTCTATGTTACTTACATGGCATAATTTACATTATTATCAGATACTTATGTCTGAACTGAGAGATGCAATTGCAACAAATAGCTTAGATGCATATGTAGCAGAATTCCATGCAATTCGAAAAATAGGCGATATCGAACCAATATGATGGAATTAGAAATTATTTAAGAAATCAGGGTTCATTTGCTTGACTTTTCATGTTTCGTAACCACATTATAGGTACCGTAACTTACAGGAAAAATTTTACGTTGCTGCGAATGTGGGGCGTTAGATTTTTTGCTAAAATAAAGGAACTACCATGACCGATGCTAAAAGCGTCTCTTTTCCAGTATTGCCACTAAGAGATATTGTTGTTTTCCCAAATATGATTGTACCACTTTTTGTAGGCCGCGAAAAATCTGTTCGTGCTCTTGAAGCTGTAATGGAAAATAGTAAAGAAATTATACTTGCCTCTCAAATTGATCCATCAGAGGATGATCCAACTACTGAAACGATCTATCAAAACGGTGTTTTAGCCACTGTAATGCAACTATTAAAGTTGCCAGATGGAACAGTCAAAGTATTGGTTGAAGGACAAGATCGTGTCCAAATTACCGAATATTTAGATAACGAAGAGTTTTTTGAAGCTTCAGCTGATGTACTCGAAGTTACACGTAAGGATGAAGCAGCAATTGAAGCTCTGACACGAACAGTTTCAAAAGAATTTGAGCGTTATGCAAAAATGAATAAAAACGTTCCAGATGAAGCGCTTACAACTGCACTTGAAAGTGACAATGCTGGCGCACTTGCGGATACTGTGGCGGGCCATTTAGCTATCAGGGTAGATCAAAAACAAGAGTTGTTAGAGACGCTTGATGTAGGTGAAAGGCTTGAGGCCATTTATGGTCTAATGCAGGGAGAGATGTCTGTGCTTAAAGTTGAGCGCAAAATAAAATCACGCGTAAAAAATCAAATGGAAAGAACCCAACGTGAGTACTATCTGAATGAGCAAATGAAAGCTATCCAGAAAGAGTTAGGTGATGGTGAAGGTGGAGATGATGAAGTCTCTGAGTTAGAAGAATTAGTCAAAAACACAAAATTCTCCAAAGAAGCAAAAGAAAAAGCTGAAGGTGAATTGAAAAAACTGCGAAACATGTCGCCTATGTCTGCAGAAGCTACAGTTGTTCGTAATTATCTAGACTGGTTAACATCTATTCCATGGAATAAAAAATCTCGTGTCAAAAAAGATTTAAATGCAGCACAAACAATCCTTGATAAAGATCATTATGGATTAGAAAAAGTCAAAGAAAGAATTGTTGAGTATTTAGCTGTTCAAAAAAGGTCTGCTAAAATCAAAGGGCCAATCTTATGCTTAGTAGGCCCCCCTGGAGTTGGAAAGACATCACTGGGAAAATCTGTTGCTAAAGCCACAGGGCGTGAATTTATTAGAATCTCTCTTGGTGGTGTTAGAGATGAAAGTGAAATTCGCGGTCATAGAAGAACCTACATTGGATCAATGCCAGGTAAAATCATTCAAGCCATGAAAAAGGCTAAAACTAACAACCCACTGATATTGTTAGATGAAATAGATAAAATGGGGCAAGATTTCCGTGGAGATCCTGCATCTGCTATGCTTGAAGTGCTTGATCCTGAGCAAAATAGTACTTTCACGGATCACTACATGGAAGTTGAATATGACTTGTCTAATGTAATGTTCTTAACAACTGCAAATAGTTATAATATGCCTGGGCCTCTTCTGGATAGAATGGAAATTATTCCATTGTCAGGTTATACTGAGGACGAAAAACATGAAATTGCTAAACAACACTTATTAGCGAAACAAATAAAAAATCACGGGCTTAAAGAAAGTGAATTTTCTTTATCAGACGATGGTTTGAAAGAACTAATAAGGCGCTACACAAGAGAAGCGGGTGTGAGAAGTTTAGAACGTGAAATTGGCAAATTATGTAGAAAAGTTTTAACTGCTATTGTTAAAGGATCTACAAAGTCAGTTGCTGTTTCAAAAGACACTCTAAGTGAATATCTTGGCGTAAAGAAATTTAAACATGGCTTAGCTGAGGAAACAGATCAGGTTGGAGTTGTTACTGGTTTAGCTTATACATCAGTTGGTGGTGAGTTGTTACATATCGAAGCTTTAAAATTACCTGGTAAAGGAAGAATGAAGACTACCGGTAAGCTAGGTGATGTTATGAAGGAAAGTATTGATGCTGCATCATCGTTTGTAAGGTCTATTTCGCCCGAAATAGGTGTTAAACCAACACAATTTGATAATATAGATATTCATGTTCACGTACCAGAGGGGGCAACTCCAAAAGATGGACCTTCAGCTGGAGTTGGCATGGTTACATCAATTGTATCCGTACTTACATCAATTCCAGTTAGAAAAGATATTGCAATGACTGGTGAAGTGACGCTTCGTGGAAATGTATTACCAATAGGTGGCCTCAAAGAAAAGTTGCTTGCTGCATTACGCGGTGGGATAAAAGTTGTCTTAATACCTGCAGATAATGAAAAAGATCTTCCTGAAATACCAGATAATGTAAAAGAAGGTCTTGAAATTATTCCAGTCAGTCATGTTAATGAAGTACTCAAGCACGCACTAACATCAACTCCTGAGTCCATCGAATGGGATGAAGTTGCTGAAGAAGCAGCTGCAGCGAAACGTGCTGAAAGTGCACGTGGAGCACAACTTGCTCATTAAGTAATAAAATTATTTTGAAATTATAAGCCACTTAGATTTATAAGTGGCTTATTTTTGTATTAATGCTCCAAAAAAATGCAGTTTGATGTGAAAAGGTACTTGAAGCTTTCTCTAACCTTGGGTACACCCCATCTTAAAGGGTGATTAGCTCAGTTGGTAGAGCGCTTCGTTTACACCGAAGATGTCAGGAGTT
>FZLS01000052.1 GCA_900197625.1 Rhodobacteraceae bacterium Water-Bin34
TTCGACTTAGGTAAGTTACCGACATCAATATAGAAGATTCTTCTCTCAGGAGCTCTAGTAAGAGTATAAATGACTGTTGCATCTTCTAACATCCTTAACTGGTTAAGTGGTTTAATTGAAGGATGTAAGTACGATAAGACCAAAGAATTATTTTCATTCATTTGACCTGAAGTAATTCTTGCTACAGAATCTTTTGAAATCCTATATCCTTGCGTGCCGCCTTGTGCTCCGCTCTTATCAGAACCAAACCCGTTTTCTGAATACATATAGTATTCGCTCTTAACTTTTTTAACTGGAATACCTGAGTGCGGATCTTTTTCTCTTTTATCAACTTCACGAATAAGTTTTAATTTACGAGGATCTATGTAACGTAATTCTTTAATACCTTCACTGATTTTTTCGTTGTCAATAATAACGTGATAATTGATTCTACCGTCTACATAAAATTTTGAAAAGGTATCATAAGCTGTATTACTGAAATCTAATAGAGAAAGAACCTCATCAAATACTTCACTGATTCGTTTTTTAACTTTATCTGGAAGATCAGTATCGTCGAGAATAATCTCTACTACTTTTTCATCTGTATCAACGCTGATTGCTTCGTTGATAATTTCGTCAATAGCTTGTGAAACTTCTGGTTGAGAAGCAAGACCTCTATATTTAGTTACTAATTCAGATTCAGTCTTAGCTGAACCTTCCATGTCCAACAACGTACTATAAAAGCCACCCATTGCATTACCAACAGTAATAGCTCCATCGTCGTTTTGAGGTTCAGCAAAAGAAGAAGGAACAAATTGCTCCTTCTCTTCGCCGTCTCTCTTGATATCAAAACCAAAAATTTTCATTTCTTCACTTTCTAAATTATATAATTATGTAGTTGGAACGCCGGTATTACCCTCAACGCGCCATAAGTCATATTGGAAGGTCATTCCAAATTCTTCGATTGTATCACTTTGTGACCAATCCATTGCAATACCATCGATATTGATTGGATACATGCCTTCGAAAATGTACGTTCTAAGAATTGAACCATCTTTACTGAACTGAGTAATTTGTCCAGTTGACTTATAAGTTTGTGGCAAGGCTCTAGTATTAGAGTCATGCGAGTTTATTGCGTTTGACCATGCTTCCATCGCGTTACGGATAGCAAAGTCTTCGTCATTGATAACAGTCACGTTCCAATCTGCGAATACCCTATCACCTGCATATTTAACCTGACGGCCAAAGTATGGAACCGAAAATTGCCCCAGAACTGATTCTGGAATTCCTGCCGCTCGTATCATAAATGGTACTTTAATATCGGCTTCTGGAGCAATTGGGTTTGTGATTTGACATTGGAAGAGCGTTGGACGTGCACCGCCACCGACGAGTTCTGACTTGAACTGGTTGATATTGAATGCCATGTTGTTTCTCCTTTATCTTATTCTATTTATTACGTTAACTGACCAACAATTTCATCAAATTCAATGCCGGTTCTTGTTGCAACGAACGTTAATTCGATAACATTAATAGAACGAGCTGGTTTGATGAATATGCTTGCGCGGAATTTGTTTTGGTCAATTACCTCAGGAGTGTTAACGGTTGAGTCACTGATTACTCTGTAATCAATAATACCCCTTCTTCCCTGGATATCACGTAAGAACGGATCAACAATGTTTTTAAACTGTGTTTGCGTGAATTCATCATTCAATTCAAACAAGAAGCTTTGAGCTGCAGTTGCGATAGATTTTTCTACTGCAATAAACAATCTGCGAACATTTAAACGATCGAAAGCAGATGCTAGACCTAAACCAGTTTTATCTCCAAATAGTACAATTCCTTGACCTACTTGTGACATTACAGGGTTAATGTCTGCACCGTATAGTGCATCTCTCATTGTTTTATTTGGGTTAAATGCTAGTTTAACTACGTTCTTAATTACGCCTTTTCTAAATCCAGCAGGTGATTCCCATGCTTCTACTCTAGCAGCAAGACCAGCCATATCACCGTTTAACGGTGTCCAACGATACATGTCATTGTATTTGTCGTAACGATATTTGTAACCGCTATCAACGAACATGTAAGATGAATTCTGAACTTTATTACGATATGCTATTGCTTTTGTTAGCTTAGCGTTTGTTTTTAATTCATCAACAACTGCTTCTTTAGATGGTGAGATGAAAGCTACGCAATCTTTTCTTGTTTCGCAAATATTAGAAACAATATAGTTTGCTCTTGTTGCTGCATCATCGCCTTTACCCTGAAGAACAAACGATATATCGATTTCGTTAGCGCTTTTAAGGGTATCTAATGCTAAACCAATGTGTGAAAGTGTTGCCGTGGTTTCAGTTGTTGCATCTGTACCACCAGCCATCTGTTCGTATTTTGAAAGCGCAGTAGCAGCAGTACCGACTACTGTAGTATTTGCAACTTTTACCCATTGAGAGAAGTTTTCAATTACTGTACCATAGTAGTTAGTTAAGCCTTGTGGTGAAACAGCACCTACTGTTGTAGAAATATTTTCGAACTTTTCTAACATAAATCCTGAAGTACCAGAAATTCCTCCGTCACTGTCGATAACAGCGATGTGGATGTGATTAGCGTCTGGCTTTCTTGAGAAATTAGAACCATGTTGCCATTTTCTAGTAAACTCAAGTTTATTTAAACTTGTTTCAGCTAAAGTGTATTTGTTTGAAAACGAAACGTCATATTGATAAAGTGCTATAAAGGATGTGTTAGCATCTCCAGGTACTGATTCATCAGTAACAGTAGTTTCTGCAAAACTTGCAACCTTTAACTCTTGATAACCGACTGAATCGTTACCTACGACCAATACATCTCCCGCTGTAAGTGCAGTCAACTGATCAGTATTGCCAGTTTCTACAACCATTGAGCTACTATTAAATGAAATTGTTTGCGCAATTGCAGAGTTTGAAACTTTATTTTGTGTAATTTCCCCTACTTCTCTCCAGTTATTTTCAAAACCAGTAGAAGATACCCAAGTAACCTCTAATGAGTTACCTAATTCTCCAGGATATTTGGCTTCAAAAGCTCCGTATGTAGAAGATTCAGGAATAATATCATTATTACCATCTCTTACTATTGTTGTTGAGTTAGAAGTTACAGATCCATCATCTGCGCGAACAACGTATAACGCGTTCGAATATGACAGAAAATCTGAAGCTACAAAAAATGTTTCGTAATTGTTATTATTTGGTGCACCAAATCGATCTACGAGTTGGTTTTCCGATGATATAAGTATCGGTTCGTTTGTTGGACCCCATCTAAATACACCAGCTATAGCAGCTGGTGGATTCGCAATGGCTGGCACTGCCTGTGAGGCGTCCACTTCTCGAACGATAACAGAAGGACTTACGGAAAAAGCCATATTTTTCTCCTTTGTGTATTGAAAACGCGTTAATCTTGTTTTATCTATTCTTACTGTTTCTATTTATAAATTTTTCAATTCTATTATATCACAGCCTTAGTCCGTCGTCTTCATAATAAAACTCGTCACCCACGTCGACAAAACCGAATGGTAATAGCTCTTCCTCAATTTGCTCCTCTGTTTTTTCTCTGAGCTTAACTAATGTATTTATGTCTGTCATATCTTTGAAATAAGGTTGTTCTGTCATCCAAGCAAATAGTACTAAGTTCATAACTAAATCGTCATGGAACCCAGCTTCTGCTTCGAATGAATTTTTTTTCTTAGAAAATCTACTTAATTCTTCTATTGTATCTTGATCTTGTATTATTAATTGATCTTGTTCTATAAGCATTTTCAGCATAGAACAACCAGTTGCTTTTACTAATTTGGTTGTTCTTATCCCGTTATCTACTCTTTTGCCAAAGCCTCCAGTGAGTATCTTTCCAGCTCTGCCGTTATTAGCGGTATATAATATATTTTCATAACCATAATCCATTAAGAGAACATCAGAAACTTGTTCTCCAATGTCATTAATTTCTATTAATACACCTGCTTCGTTATACAATTTACCTATTCTAAATACGACTGAAGCAAAATCTATAGGACCAATTAAGTTATCTCTGTAGACACCAACTTGTTTATACGGCATTTGCGAAATATCTATTACTGAAAAACAAGAATAGTCTAAACCTTTACCTCGCGCTACATCAATACACATCGCGTATTGTTTTCCTTTAATAGGTGCTTAGTATTGAGTAAAACCTTCACCTTTATGAATTGCTATAGAACCAGCTAATGTTTTTAATTTTGCGCCCGATATAAGAGTACCAGAACTACCTAAAAATTGGCATTCATACTCTTGGGCAAATTTTTCAGAGTCATGATCTAAAGCTTCTACTGTTTCTTGTTTCCACTTATCATCTCTACCAGGAACATCATACCACATAACTTCTTCGTATTCATAACCATTAGTCTGTTCTTTTGCACCTTTACAAGTTTTCCAGAAATGGTTTAATCCATTTGGTGTAGAAGTCATTAAAAGTTTTGTTGACTCGCCAGACGAGATAGTAGGATAAACAGATGCGAAAAATTCGTCATATCCTTCGATGAATGCAACCTCATCAAGATATAGAAAGTTAACTGACTTACCACGAATAGCACTTGACGATGTAGTACCTGCCAAAACTTGACAACCATTCTCAAGTGCAATGTTTCCTTTGTTCCATTCTTCAACCCCTTGTTGCAGCCATTTAGGTAATGCCTCAAATGCAAGCTTAACTCTTGCCATAACTTCTCGAGCAGCGTCACCTTTGTTAGCCAAAATAGCAACAGTTTTAAATTCGTTAAATAAAACATAGTGTAAAATGATAGCCATAGCAGTAGTTGTTTTACCGGACTGACGTGCAGTTAATACTGCAACTCTGCGATTATCTGTAATCTTTTTTGTGATGTTTTCTTGATAAGGGTACATTTCAAAAGGAACAAGCCCCTTGTCAACATGAACAATCTTAATATAGTTTTTAGCAAAATATATCGGATCCTTTGCGCATTTCATATATTCTTTTAATAGATCAGGCGTCCATTCAATTTCTTGTCCGCTGTTTTTAAGATTAACATTGCCTAAATAACCTTCACTCATCTGAATTCTCTTTTAACATTTTTAATAAATCAGCAGTTGATACGATAAGATTATTGTTTGTAACATTAGTTTGTGCAGCTTCTTTTGGAGCATTAAGTTCTTCTTTTGCAAACTTTTTCTTTGTAGATACATCAGCAAAATCTTTATTTGCGTCTAATAAAGTTTTCATAAGAGTAGATACAACTTCAAATGCTCTAGGTTGTTCAGACTGCTTTGCAATCTCAAGCATTTCTCTTACTGCTTCTTGTCCAGTATTCATTACGTCCTGAATATTTGATCTTACTTTTTCTAAGTCATTTAGATTTTCATCATCAAATTCTACAATTTCGGCAGGAAGATTTTCTTCTACGACCTCAACGGGTAAACCTTCTGTAGCTTCTTCTCTCACTTCTGAAAGAGGACGCATGCCCAGATTTTCAGCTATTTTATCATTATTCATTTATTCACTCACTATTGTTTTAATTATACCCCAATTGTCGTCGAATTCTATATCAGTATACGGTACTGAACCGAAATCAGGCGAAGTAATAAAGATTGTAGGAACTGTTCTATAACCAAGACCAGCATTTGTTACAGTAATCGAAGATACATCTCCACTTGGGAGAATATTAGGAATTGCTGTAGCGGTAGTAGCCGTGGGCGCAGAGACGTTTACAGATGGTGTGTTTGCATAAAATTTTCCGTTATTCGTAATCGTTACACTATCTATGCCGCCATTAACGAGATTAGCCGTAGCTGTTGCTGCAAACGAAGCTGCTGTATCATCTGGATCTTGAATAGTAACTATAGGAACTGTATTACCATATTCAGCACCACCTTCAACTAGATTTATAGCAGAAACTACTCCGTCAGTTACAACTAAATTAGCAGAAGGTAATGACTTATTAAAGTTACTTTCAAACACACTACCATTTTGTGCCGTTGTTGGTACTGTGTAAGATGAACCATCTGCTCCAGACATAGAAGCTTGTATGTCCCAAGTAATATTATCAACATATCCGATAAAACTTCTGTTTGCTCCATCGAACACAGACTCGTTACCTTGAGCGTCACCTGCTCTAATTATGTGACCAGGGAATAATATATTACCCGAACCTTTAGTAACGCTAGTACCCTTTGTTCCGTTTAAGTTAACTCTTATATCATTACCTTCTTGTTCTACTTCAACATGGTTCCATTGATTTAAAATCAAATTACTGTCAGAATCTACGCTTGGTCCGCCACCGTATTGGAATTTCACTTGACCATCATCTGAGTTATAAAGTAATTTCCAGAAGCTAGAAAATATCAAAGAGAATGGATTACCTCCTGGAAATGATGTTGGATAAACCCACAATTGTATTTTATACCCAGTCGCTGTATTAAAGAATGCACTAGAAACATGTAATTCAGTAACATCATCTTCATGGTCGTGATATAAAGCATCATCTCCAAATTTAAATTCTGGTGATTTAGAAGGAGGAGGACTTATTGTAAAAGTAGGATTACTATAGAAATTACCACCATTAATAACTGTTATTGCATCAATTGCTCCGTTTGCGGTACTCGCAGTAGCTGTGGCAGTGACAGGAGTTGCGTCTGGTAATGGTATAGAAATAGTCGGAATTGTACTAAAATATCCTCCAGGCTGATCTACAGATATATCAGTAATTGATCCACTAGTTAAAGTAGCGATTAAACTCGCGTTAGCTGTATCAGGTGCAGCTATTGTTACAGTCGTATTTGCGTTATACTGTTCACCAGAATTTGTAACAGTAATAGAATCTACTGTACCATTAACTAAACTAGCAACAGCCCGCGCTTGTTCTCCGTCTATCGTAATAGGTTCACCGTTTGCGCTAAGTCCTGGTCTAATATCTAAACCTTCTATGAATGGTGAATCTGTTGCTGTGCCGTTAAACATGTCAACATCTACAAATTTAATTACTTGTTTTCTCTTTTCTGGTCCAAAGAACCAACCTTTTAAAGTAAATGTAAGAGTATATAATATAGCTCTTCTTTCTTCGAAAGTACCTTCGTAAAGGTCTTCAGTTACAACGCTCGTCATAACAATCGGAATATCTATTGGATCTATGTCAGGTATCATTTGAGCAGACACAGTAAAATCTGGGGTAAAGAACGGAAGTATTTGTTCCATAATTTTTGTAGCATCTTCTGCATACTTAGTCATAATGTAAAGAGAAAATTCTAAGTTATAAGGAACTGGAGAATAAATGAAATCTCTTCCATCATCAGTTTCATCTTTATTTCTCTTTATAAGTTTTTGAGTAGAACCAATTTTGCGTGTTGAATCATAAGCAAGACTAGTCATCTCAAAAGACATTCTAGGCAGAGTCATAGCAGGACGACGACTATTAATAAGATCTGGGTCTTGAGTTGCTCGCGCTAATATTTTTTGAAATGGCGCGTAAGATAACGGCACAATCATATCTTTTTTAGTAACGCCTGCGTTATCTTGTCTCTGAATTTTTAATTGATTAAACAGAGTCCCAAACAGCGCAACATATTTTCTTGTTGTTGAGTTATAAAAGTAATTTGCAATCGCCATATTATGAGTCCTGTATTGAAATATTTTCGCTGAATGGATCCATCTCAGAGAAATCTATGATATCATCACCCTGCGACTCAAAGAATACGTTTTGAGAAATAGGATCTGTGTTTGCTAAATTTGTAAGTGTAGTAACTGTATTAGCTGAAGTATCAATATCTTCAAAATAGTTATCAATCTCGTAGTAGCCAGTATTAAATGTTTCACCAGAATATTCTGCGAGTTCACAACGCATGTCGTATACTTGAAGAGAACCAGATTGATAGAATATACTTTCGTGTTCAACATGCTGAATTTTGTACATTTTACCGTTAAGAGGGAGGAATATCATTTCTCCTTCTAATGGTCTTTTTCTAGTATCTTTTTCTCTTGTTACGAAACGTTCGAATGTTCTTATTGCTACAGTAAATGTAATTGAGTCTCGTATTTGAAGACCAAACTTACTTAAGAAATCTCCTTCACCCTCAAACCCGTCAACGTTTTTGATATAAACTTCAAAATCATAATAGTTATCAAATGTAGGTAGATCATCCTCGTTTAAAATTTTATCGACATTAGAATGCAATCTCGTAACGAACTTGACGTCGAGACCGTATATCTGAATTGATTCAATTACTAAGTCATCAATTAAGTTCTGTTCGTTTGTGTTATCAATGTTTCTAAAGAATGCATTAGTTGCCATGATTTATCCAATGAAGTTATATGTAAGTGGTTGCAATGAACGTATTGCATCTTCTTCTATTTGTTGTCGTTCAGCTCTTGCTTCTGATAAGATTTGTTCCCCGTTAAAAGATACACCACCTACTAATTGCATATTCGTAAATTTAGTTAAGTTTAATCCCCATTGTTCTCTCACTAAAACAGCAGCATAGTTCTGTAACCAACGATCTGTCCAAACATCAGCATATTCGTCAGGATCAATAATGTCATAAGCTTCTATGATAATATAGTTGCCTACTACCCAACCCTTTGTGTCTGTATCAACATGCAGCTTATTAACGTGTCTATTATAACGAACCATAGGTTTACCAACAAGAATTTCTTGAAGGAACTCGATATGTTGCATAGTCATATAATAGTTTTGCATACTATAACTTGTCATGTCCTGAATATTATTCAAAACAAATTGATATGTTACGTTAAACATACCAGTACCTGTTGAGATAGATGTATCGAAAGAGAATATTTTTGATATACCTAAAATTTTAGCAGGTAAAGGAACCCAACCTCTTTCTTTATCTTCTTCAGTTATCTGGTGTTTAAGATATACCATTTGTGATCCGTTATAGTGGTAATCTCTCCAAAAAGAAACTGCTTCGTCTACTCGGTCTTCAATCTGTTCTTCTGACACGTTAATTTGAATAACAGGTGCACCGATTTTTCTTAAGACGTAATCTTGAAATTCTTCTCTTGACTGTGGTTGCGCCATTGTTTTCTCCTTACGCCAGTTCTTCTTTAATGATTACTTTAATGTAACCTGAGTTTGGAAAACTCTCGATCTGACCGTTATTGTATGTAACCTGGAATTCTGCATTATGAATACCGGTGTTAGATGTATCACCAGCCTGCCAAGTATATGATACTATACCTTTTGCTGGATTTACGATTGCGCCTGTTCCCAGATTGATAACATTAGTACCAGTATCTGTAGACATATTGAATCTTATTAATGAAGCTGTAGCTAATGATTTTGCTCGTCCTGAAGAATCAGTAAGAACCGCTTCAATTGCTGGCGCAGTATCATTTTGTTTTATATAAAAGTTAGCTGCCATTTGTTTTCTCCAAGTATTTACTCTTATTTATTAAAACTGTCATCGTACTTCTGCGTATGTTATGCCAGAATTTCTTATCTTAACATCGTTAGGCTCTTGTCTAATCACCACTTCGTTTGATGCAAATCTCGTTAATTCTGCATCGTTTTTACCAAATCTTGTTCTATTAAGAAGAGTATAGTTTTCACCGACTCCATACAACGAGAAATCAAAAGCTGTAGCACCTTCTATCTCAGAGAACTGAGCCATAGTTCCTGAGAACAATATTTCAAAGGTTGGATTTGCAGTAGCCGCTACAGGAACATTACCGTATGATATTGCAGTAAAGTCTAGTTCGTTATTTGCCGAAGTCAAGTAGCTTTGAATACCGAATTCTATGCGACCCGATTCATCAAGTGTAAAATCTATTGATCCTGAAAATTCACCGTAGATAGTTGGTGTTACAATACCAGCTTCGACATCAAATGTTAATGTTTGATTTAATTCAGCGAGAACCGGATTAAAAACATCAGATGCAAAACTTAGATCGAAGACACCAGAAGCTTGTCCTTCGATAGTTGAAAAACCACCGCCGAAGAAGCTATAATCTAGTGTTGATGTAAATACGCCATTTGCGGACATTTAGACAGTCCTTTATGCGCCACCAGCAGTAATTGTAAATGTAGTGATTGTGATTTGTTGACCAATAGCGATGTTAGTGTTGTCTAACTGCATATCTCCACCCGCGCCAGACGCAGAAATAGTGCCTTGCATATGACAAACTGTTCCGTCGTTTTGGTGAATTCTAAAATAACCTGCTGTACCTGATGCATCAGCTGATAAATCTTGCCAACTACCTGATAATTGTATCACTCCACCTGCAGGAGCCGAAAGCCAATCTGTAGGTAATACCATAGTAGCAACAATATTACCGGTGTTTGCGCTTGCGCATTCTGTAGGTGTTGCACCAGTTGCTATTGTTAAGATCGGATTTGCACCGATTGTAGTCTCTAGTGACTGGAGCGTACCATTTCTGGCGCCAGGCGATAACTGAAAGGCCATATCTTTCTCCTTTGTTTCAAACTTATTTCTACTATTTATAAAAATATAGGTTGACACTTTTGAGGAGACACGGTAGAATAGTATTATCTACTATAAAATAATGTTATCTTCTTTCTATATCTTCTTCTGAGAGCGTATCTCCCATCCAAACCTCAATCACCTTAACTGGTTTATCGCCAACATTCGTTGCGTGATGCCAAGTACGTCTTGGAATGTCAATGCTGTCTCCTGTTTTATAGATTTTAGATGTACTATATCCATTTTGGAAGTCTAAATCCATTTTAAGTTTACCATCAACAATATGCCAATGTTCAGAACGTATGAAGTGTCTTTGGTCAGATAAAGATTTACCAACATCTATAGAGAGTTCTTTAACTTTCCAATGACCATTTTGATCTAATTCTCGGTATTTACCCCACAATCTTTGCGTTGTAGGTTTATCCCATTCTTTTAAAATCCAAGATGAACTATTCTTCTTATCTTCTCCACCAACACCAAACAAGAATTCTACATCATCGAATACCATTTCTGGGATATTATCTTTAGTACGATCTCCACCATTCGCGAAGACTATATTAGAATTCCCTGGTGCTTGCTTCTTTACATATTCAATAGCGTTTATAGCCGTATCATCGTCATCATTAAACGAGAATACATGTCCTACACAACCTATTTCTTTAATGATTGCAATACGTTCTTCAACTGGCATAAAAGGTCTTCCCTTTTTTCGTGTTAACCATTCATCGCTATTAACACCAACGAATAGAATAGAACCTAATTCCTTAGCAGCTTTAAAATACGCTATATGTCCTGAATGTAAAGGGTCAAACCCTCCCGTGACTATCACTGGTTTCATTTTCTCTCCTTCATCATATATTGCCAAGCAAAATTAAAACTTTTACTAGATTGCATGCGGTTATTTATTAAGCCTGGATGAATCCACCAATCTTCATATGCATGCTCTTCATCAATACCAACATCAGAAACACATAAAATATAACCTATTTTCATAAGGAATTCTCTGCTAGCATTTCTTACTTCTTCTCCCCACCAACAAGCATTGTGCTGAAACTGAATTGTAGAAAATTCATACTTGTGATATGGTATAGATTCTAATACCTTGTAAGAAGCTGAGTCTGCGTTTATTCTTAAATAATCTACACGTTGCTCTATACAATTTTGTTTAAAAAGTTGTGAGTAATCTACATTTAAAGCGTCAGCGAAAACTATATTTGTCTTTCTTTCTCTACTAAACTTAGAACACATTCTTTCTGAGTAATCTAAAGATATACCTTTCCAATTAAATTTATCTTCTAGCAGAAACGTATTATTAAATAGTGTGGGATGGCCCGATCCTATTTCTATAAAGGAACCATCTGTTTTGCCATTTAATAATGACAGTACAAACATATCTTGGAAATGGCGAGAATAGTTCTTATCGATTTTATCAATACCTTCAAAAGTAAATCTATATTTAGATTTTTCTTCTTTAGTGTAAGGTATTGTACTTGGATAACCGATTTGACCTAACCATCCATTAACACTATCGCTCATCTCTTTAGTCAGATTTAGTTTTTCTTTATATTTTAAATCAAATAATAAGTTTTTAGAGTCATCTCTTCCGTCTGATTTCCATTTAGAAACTGCATAACAATACTTCAATCCAACTCTTCCAGGATAATCTTTTAAATCTTCAATAGGTTCATGTTCTTCATTTTGTGATAAAGCTATTTTCGCATACATTAAAGCATTTCTAAATTTGCTCTGGTCTATAGCCCATCTAGAAGCAAAATAATATGCTTCAGGCCTATTTGGTAAAACAGCCATTGCTAATTTGATTAGACCTTTTGAAGTTTCATTACGCGCTTCAGATCTTGCAAAAATCATAGCACCTTTTATTAAACATTTGTATTGCAGTTCTAGCTCTTCATCAGAACTTCCAGTCACAAAATCAGCAGCTCTAAGATACCAACCGAACGCTGCAGCTCCTTGTTTAAGAGAATCGTATTCTAAAGCTAATTTATACATTTTAAACGGATTAGAATAATCTAATACAACATCGTTTAAAACTTGCATATTTTTAAATTTCATAATCTACTCTCCATAAAGAAAATTTGCAAACACATTTTGAGGCATACGCAACACATACGAGGCATTATCTTGCCATCCGTAAGAAATAAGAATATCGTTACCTAACATTGCAGCTCCTGTTACAAATTCTATATTATAATCTTGTGCTTTAACATGGTCATAATAAGTTCCCATAAAATGGAATTCTTTAGATTTATGAACTATATTCCAATCGTTATCCCATACGATTATTCTGTGCGCATAGTTACCATCTTTTCTGCCAAAAGGATCTCTTAATAGATTTGTTTCGTGAATGAAAGCCATTCTCTGATTTTCATTAATGCGAAGTACTTGAGATCCACCTCTAAAATCTTTATTTGCATTAACAAATTTTGACGCGTCATATACCGCATCTACTGTTGTTCCTTCATCTATATCGTATTTAATTACTTGAGTTGGATTTGTCCATTTTACAAAGTGATAAGGCATATCAAGAATAGGCATCCAATTTTTTTCGCAATAAGATCCGTCATCACCAGGCGCAGGAATTGGATGACGCGACAATTCTTTCCATTCACCATCTATAAAATCTATATGACACATTTCCATGCGACCCTTGCCTTTATTATCATAGCAATCTCTTCTTACGCCGCATAAGAATAGTTTGTCGTCCCAACTAAATAAGCGAGCGTCTTCTAATCCAATAAAATTCCAAGTGGGTTCCGTATCTAAAACCATATTAATTCTTTGAGCATTAGATAGATTCATATTCTTATCAAGCTCACATATTACATTATGCGTTCTCAAAGTAACATCTGTTTCGGGATGTACGTATACCAAAGGACCCCACTGATGAGGAAACTGTTTACCTTCTGAGTGATATAAGATATAGTTAACGTGTCTTACGTTAACGAGTATTTTTCCTTTGTGAAGAAAAATAGAGGGGTTCATAATCCCTGTTTCGTTACCAAGTACTTCCGTCGGTATACAAATTGGGTGTAATGAACCACCTCTTTTTAAGGCGTAATTAGCTAATCCACCTGTGTGCAAATCGTGCATTTTGTCTCCATAATATAAAACTATAACAAAGTATAGGTGATCTTACCAAGCAGGCGAAATCTTAGTCATAGCAGTTTGTTGAACTTTTTTCTGTAAAATATTATTTATCATAGTTACTTCTGAAGTAGTTAAGCTTTCCTCTACCCAAGCAACAACATTCTCTTTTGTCACATCATCTAAAGCTACAAAATCTGCTGCGCTAGTAGTTGAAACATCAAGATCAGTTTTTCCTAAATATACTGAAGAATTTCCGTCACTGTCTGTGGCTGTTTTTCTCCATTGGACCTGAATAATCGCATCAGCTAGATTTTCACCACCAGCATTAGTTATATCTGCGTGCCCAAGCTTTATGATTTCCCAAGTATATGTCATTTTTTATTCGCCTTCGCTTGCGTCAGGCTCTGCTACTGGTGTTCCCCAAGGTAAATCTTCTCCACCAACTTCTGTTTCTACTGTTTTGCTGATTTCAAGTCTAAGCTGTTCGTCAATGTGGGCTTTATATTGAGCATCGTTGTTAACAACGTTTTCAATCCAGCCTATAACATTAGCTTCTTCTAAGTTTTCGAAAGCTGTGAATGAACCAGCGGGAACAGTTGCTGCAGAAAAAGGTGTCGCTCCAGACCATTCGCCAACATTTCCGTTCTCGTCAGTACCGATGATAGTCCAATAAGTTTGAACAACGGCGTTTTGCAATGTAACGCCTTCGCTATTAACTTCATCTTTTACCTTCAGATTGCGGACTTTGTAAGTATATGAAAGTGCCATTTTAAATCTCCGTTTGTTTATCGTTCAGTGTTCTATGTGAACACGTTAAATTATATAGCTATTTATACATCTTTGTTACTATACAAATACAAATCAACTGGTATACATATTCTAAATTCAGAGTAGTAAGGTTTTACGTGATGGTAATTAAAAGAAGGAAAGATTACATAATCACCAGTTTCTGGGACGAATGCATGATGCGCAAATAAATCATCAAACGAACTATCGTATCCACGATTTGCATTACTTCTTGGATCAATGAATACAATTGACCCACCAGAATACTTATCTTCAGCTAAAACGTAAAACACAGCTGATATGTGTGCACCAGAATGGTTATGGGTTGTCATGCTATAACCTTTGCCATGACCTGTAATCCAAGCTTTAATTTCGTGATCGCCAAAGTCTTCTATAGTCTTACTGATTGTGTTTGTAAGATATTCGTTGAATTTACCATGAACAACGGACTTAAACTTATTCATCATTTCAGAATTATCTGTAAAAATATTTGCGCCATCTACATCACCGCCTGGATCGTTTAGGTCGTAGTTTGCAAATAGGTACTCAAATAACCCTTCAACTTCAAATTTCCCTTGACCAAACATAGTAGGCCATCTTGGAGTCATTTCCATAATCAATCTCCTCATAATATATAACATTATTTATAACGGTTTACAAAGCTCTAAAATTGTGGTATAAATAGATATATACGACATGGAGAATAGCAGTGACATTTGACCAATTTGAAAATTTCTTATTAACAGAAGAATGCTTTAATAACCATGACGTATCTCATATAGATGAAGATGGAAATCAGCATTACATAAAACAATCAGAATACATTGCTTATCTTGGAGAAACTACGGTTTTATTAGCAAATAAAGCTACCATTAAAGTAGAACAGTTTGAAAAACCTTTGGGCGTTAATAACGGAACTGTTCATGTTTTTTATAATCAGGAAAACGGTGCATCTTTTGATGTACATACTGATCCAATTGATGTTATTATAGAATGCGTCGAAGGAATTAAGGTTATGGAAGTTGAAGGAAAAGAGATTTCTTTATCTAAAAATGAAACTCTGTTCATAGAAGCAGGAACACCGCACAGAGCGTTAAATTATGAAAAGGCATTAATGTTATCACATGGCATTCACGACTCAGAAACACTTAATCGTATACGTTAAGACTACAGAAACTTGTAATTTAAATTGTGCGCATTGTTTTACCTCTGGTATCAATGGTCGTAAAATTTATTTTGATGCAGATAAAACTGCAAAGTGGTGTAACGAACTAGACGATGGTTCAAACCGTATTCACTTCGAATATCATGGTGGAGAACCTTTGCTAGCGCCCATGAAAGATTTGTGGCATTTCTACAATGTTACGAAAGATCATTGGGGTGATAAATGCACGCATGGTATTACAACAAATCTAACTTATAAACTTACAGATGAACGTATCGAGTTTCTTAAAATATTAGACTCTGGTTCTATCGGTACATCTTGGGACCCAAATATTAGATTTGCAAATGAAAAGCAGAGAAAGTTATGGGAAGATAATGTAAAGCTTTTGGTAGCTGAGGGATGTTATATCCAATGCTTTATTTCAGTGTCTAAAGATGTTGTTGCAATGGATCCACTTGAAATTGCTGACTACATGTATTCATTGGGTATTGGTACTATTAGTTATGAGAGACTTACTCATGATGGTAATGCAACAATCAACACAGAAATCTTCCCTCATAATTCTGAGCTAGATGCTTTTTGGATGAAGATGCATGAGACAACTAAAGATCACCCTATTGAAAACAACTTTCTTAACTCAGTTTATGATAAATTTAGTAAGGGTCAATTCTTTAATGGTACGTTCTGCAGGGATTGTGAACAAAAGATACACACAATTAATGCTGATGGTACTGTAGCAGGTTGTCCTAATACTGCGCCTACTCAATGGTACGGTGATATTAGTATGCCAGCAAAGACAGTAAGAGAAAGCCCGAAACGAATGGAAATCATTTCGTGTGAAACTCATGATCGTGATCCAAGGTGTTATGATTGCCCGGTCTTTATCTATTGCCATTCTGATTGTCACCAACTTCAATGGATGGAAGACGTTTGTCCAGCGCCTAAGACTCTAATGCTAAAACTAGCAGGAGATAAGGGATGGATTTAATTATTAAACCCACTGAAGCTTGCAATTTTAAATGTACATTTTGTTCTTCTACTGACATAGATCCTAACGAAGTTGGCTTATTAGACTTGGAATACATATACAAATTTCTTAAGCGATATCCCGATACTAATACTATTATCGTTAATGGTGGTGACCCTCTTATGGTAAAGCCAGAATATTATCAGGAACTAATAGATCATCTTAATGAACATGATTATCCCGCATCAATTAGTTTTACATCTAATCTGTGGCCTTTTTTAATGCGTCCCGAGAAGTGGCTTCCTATCTTCAAGAATGATAGGTTTGGTTGTGCAACATCATTTCAATATGGTGGTGGTAGATTAAAAGGTGATTATTCTGAATTTACTGAGAAAGATTTTTGGATGGTATCAGATGCTATGCTTAAACATACTGGCGAACGCCCAGACTTTATTGCCGTTATTGTAGAAGAGAACGCACACCTCGCTATTAAGAACGTTGAACTTGCTAAAGAAATGGGTGTAGAATGTAAACTAAATTATGCTATGGCTTCTGGTGTTCAAGGTAGTACATATCAGTTAAGTAAGATTTACGAAACATATCTTGAGATATATGATCGTGGATTAGCAGAATACGAATATAATACAAAGCAAATGATGAAACGGCTCAAAGGTTTTTCAACGTCTTGTCCGCAAAATAGACAATGTGATAGTGGCATTAGAGCGTTTAACCCTGGTGGTGATTACTATTCTTGTGGTTCGTTTGCAGATGATATGGATTATCCTATTGATTTTGAGGAAGAAATGAATGGCGAGATGCAGACTCCATTAGCTAATGATCCCCATATACAAACAATGAAGATGTCTTGTTATACATGTCCTATGTTTGAGATATGTAATGGCTGCAAAAAGACAGTACGTGATATGAAACGTGAAGAGACAACTGAAGCACATTGCAAACAAATGAAAACGCTCGCTCCAAGAATACTTGCTACGAATGGAATGAGCCCAGATATGGTGACGCCTTATGTTGATGAATCTATCAATTAATCCCACCTACTATTGTAACTTCAGTTGTGATTTTTGTTATTTAACGCCAGCACAATTAAACGATAGACATAAGATAACGCCTTTATGGTTAGATCATTCTTTAAGTCAAATAGATGATCAAATAGGGCATGTAGATCTATACGGCGGTGAGATTGGTTTATTGACACCAGATTATTTTTATTCTATAAAAGAACAAATACGTAAACGCTATAAAGGTCCTATCAATATCAATACTAATTTGTCTGCGTTCCCAGACTTCTTTCGAGATGAGGATGTAACGTTATCTGTATCATATGATTTCCATGCCAGAGAAAAAGAACAGCATGTTTTAAATAATATGATGAACGCCAATAAGGATTTATCTGTATTAATATTGGCCTCGCCAAAAGTATTAGAGATGGATGTAGAGTTTATGATCTTCACTCTTAATATGGTATCTAATATTAAGTCTGTAGAAATTAAACCTTACTCAATAAACCAAGCAAATGCACATCCTGTTACACACAAAGACTTTGAAGATTTTGTTATTAAGTTTGACGAAGCAAAAACAGAGAAAAAGTTTAATTTTCAGAATATGGATAATATATGGAGAAGCATAGATAAAGAGTATGATGCTTTTAGTAATGATCATGTATATATTACTCCATCTGGAAAGTTTGGTGTATTGGAGTTCGATAAATATGATAGGGAATACTTCAAAGAATATAAAACATATTATGAGTACAAGAAGTGGGCAAGGGAAGAACCTGAGAACAATCTGAGCGAAATATGTAAGACTTGTAAATATTACGGTAATTGTTTAACTGAACATTATCGGTATGTTAAAGATTTGACTAATAGTTGTAATGGGTATAAAGGATTGTTAGAATATTATGAAAGAATGGAAAGCTAGACAAAGCGCATATCATTTGACAGCATCT
>FZLS01000135.1 GCA_900197625.1 Rhodobacteraceae bacterium Water-Bin34
AATTCTGACTTGGCGGCTATCCATAAAGAAGATCAGGAGCGCGAAGCCAAGACGATTGACGCAGATTATGAGGATGTAACGAATGAGTGATAATCCATTAACAGAGTTTGTCCTGCGCTACAGAGATAATCCAGTGCTGTTTGTTAGGGAAGTTTTGGGTGCTACACCATACGATTATCAAGAAGAGTTTCTCAATGCCATATCATCTGGCGAGCGTAAAATGTCTGTCAGATCTGGGCATGGCACAGGCAAGTCAACGTCTGCATCTTGGGCTATGCTCTGGTTTCTCCTACTACGTTTCCCGAATAAAGTCGTCGTCACAGCGCCCACATCGAGCCAATTGTTTGACGCATTGTTTGCCGAGCTAAAACGCTGGATTAACGAGTTGCCACCCCATTTACAGCAATTGCTTACTGTTAAGTCAGATCGTGTAGAATTAACGTCAGCCGCTTCCGAAGCATTTATATCTGCCAGAACGTCACGCGCAGAAACGCCAGAGGCATTAGCTGGGGTACACTCAGAGAATGTTCTTTTGGTAGTTGATGAGGCATCTGGTGTACCTGAGAAAGTTTTTGAAGCGGCGGCTGGGTCAATGTCTGGTCACAGCGCAACCACGTTGTTATTGTCAAACCCAACGAGATCATCTGGCACATTTTACGAGAGCCAAACCAGAATGTCCAAGAGCTGGTGGACGAGGCGTTGGTCGTGCGTGGATAGCCCACTTGTGTCTGATGAGTTTGTCAATGAAATGCGTGAGCGATACGGCGAGGAAAGCAACGCATTTCGCATACGTGTTCTCGGCGAATTTCCTATGGCAGATGATGACACGATTATACCATTTCACTTAGCCCAGAGCGCGACACAGCGAGATATTGAAATTACGCCAGAAATCAGGCCAATATGGGGCTTGGACGTGGCAAGATTTGGCACTGATAAAACTGCATTGTGTAAGAGGTATGGCAATGTCGTGACAGACATTGAGGCGTGGCAGGGATTAGATCTTATGCAAACTGTTGGTCGAGTTATGGCAGAATATGAAGGATTACCTGATAGCCAGCGCCCAAAAGAAATACTTGTGGATAGCATTGGCGTTGGCGGTGGTGTAGTTGATAGGTTACGTGAGCTGGGTGTGCCAGTGCGTGGTATTAATGTTGGTGAAGCCCCAGCTATGGGCAAGACCTACATGAATTTACGAAGTGAGTTGTGGTTTAAGACAAAGGGCTGGCTAGAAGATAGGTCGTGCAAGATACCAAAAGATGACCAGCTCGTCGCAGAATTAACTGGCATACGATACGCATTTACATCGTCAGGTAAAATGAAAGCCGAGAGTAAGGACGCAATGCGAAAACGTGGCCTAAAATCGCCTGACTTAGCTGATGCACTATGCCTGACAATGGCATCGGATGCAGTCACGGCACTGTCTGGGTCTGATATTAAGTGGAATAAATCTATTAGGCGCAATTTAAAAGGAATTGCATGAAAAAAAAATTTTTAAATTTGTCACCTAAGATGAAAAATTTATTGATGGCTAAATGGATAAAGCAATATGTGAAGCGCGGTTTATCTTTGCAGGATGCACAACACGCGGCGCGGTGGAAGGCTGGCGAGTGGAAGCTATCAGAAAGAATGCGTAACATACTGGCGTCAATAGATGAATTGTGATATGGTCGCATAATATATAGCGAAAAAGGGTTTACCATGAAAACATGCAAAGGTTGTGCAACACCATCAGGATGTTCTGCTAAAGGTGTATGCACTAAAGGTAAGTATGGCAAATATAAATAGAGGCATACTGAACTTCCTCAATCAACTTGATGAGGGTAAGCGATCCAGACGCAATAGCTTTGCGGAGCGCGTTGCTAATTTCCTGACGCCTAATGACGAGTTTGAATATCGCGGCGGATTACTAAGCAATATGGATGGCACATCCGCAATGGATCGTATTGGCGAGAAAACGAGCTACGGCACGTTAGGCCAAGCCAATTTTGCTGGCAATGATCCCATCACGTCGTTCCCTAATCAGATGCCACAAGGCACAACAGCTAGACGCGCAGATGGTACAGGTGGCGAGATAGTGCGTAGCCTGATACTACCAGTTGATGTTATGCAGACGATTATGTCGTCAAATATTGCAAATAAGCAGGGATTTATAGAGTTGTTAGAATACAAGATGAATAACGAGCCTGAGAGTTACAGGAGAGTTATGTCAAACCCAAATGGCTTATCTGAGTTAATGTATTTATACGCCGCAACAAATGAAGCGAGAACACCTAGCGAGGAAATGTCACCTAGATTACAACAAATGCTAGATGGAATTTTTAATGGGACTGCTTGATCAACAAAGCTACGCAGGCTACGCGAATGAAGGCCAGCGACTTGCAGTAGAGCCAATGAGCTTTACCCCAATGGACGCCGCAAAATTTGTAGCTGAAGCCACGCCTATCATTGGTGATGCTATGGCGGCTAAGGAAATATACGACGAGTTAACAAACCCAAACCCTAATTATGGATTGGTATTGGCTTTAGGCGGCGCATCTTTAGTTGGCCTAGTACCCGGACTTGGTGACGCATTGGCGTCTGGCATAAAGAAGGGCGCAAGGGGATTGCTCGATGTAGCTGACCGCATTGAAGTTGATCCAAGTATGATGGGTTCTAATTTTAGCAATATTAAATTTAAAAAGCCAGCGCCAGATACTGGTAAGCCATATGAAATGTCTGGAGAAAAACTTGCGGACAAATTAGAAAAAACGCCAACTGCATTTAATTTTTTAAACCCAGATCAAGCATTGCCAGTTGGAGCAAAATATACAGGTATTGAAAAACAACAACCAACAGCATTGAGAAACCACAGAAGTGCAGGGTTATTGTCAACAGAAACTGTAGAGCCAGAAATTGGAAGTATTTCAGATTTATATGGCAGAAACGTAATGTCTATTGTTGGTGATCAAACTGACAGAAAAACTGTTACTCACTATAATGACAAGCGCCTATTAAATCCCGTTAAATCTATGGCAGGATTTAGATATGCAGATGTTGATGGTCAGGGTTATGCTGGAGCTAAAACAGCTACAAACAGTAAAATTAATGAAGCTATGAAGCACGACAAACCATACTTTATGTCTGCAATGATGGGAGAGCAATCTGGAGATTTTGCACAACATCAGGGAGATATGTATGGTGAGGCGTGGAATCAGTTACAAAATAGCAATAGCTCAATAATTGGCGAAAACGCTGTTAAAATAAATAATCACATAAAAAATATAAGTGTTCCTAAAAGTATTACAGTTAAAGATGCCAATGGTAATATATTAAAAAACGCCAAAGGAGAAAATGTTAAAAAAACAATCCAATCCAAGCCATTTAAAGATTTAGATGTTGATATTGAAGATCCAATGGCAATATTTAATTTACTAAATATGTTACCAGCAGGTTCTCAAAGAGCATATTTTTTAAAAGGTATGGATAGGGCTGGGTTGTTTGATATGGGCGCTCCAACAGTTTTTGATGCCCGACTTGCAGTTGCAGATGCAAACCAAATAGGCATGGATTGGGGATCAGTTGGGTATCGAGGATTTACGCCAGATTTAGAAAAAGGTGTATTCCCTACAAATATTCAAAATTCTACAACGTATGACACTGGATATGATAAAATAGGAAATGCTCAAACATTTTTGCAAGGATCTCGCGGAATACCAGCCGCATTAATTTACAGAGATTTAGGTGCAGAACTACGCAAAAAAGGTACAGGCGGCGGTCTTTTAATGACTCCACCATTTTATAAAGTTTTAGAAAGTAGCCCTAAAAGAGCAATACAAAAAATTGATGATGAAATTTCAGAGGTTGGAGATACATTTTTAGAGATAGAAAGAACAAAAGGCAGAAGAGAAGCGTTAGAATATGCTAACAAAATTTTATCTGGTGGGTATGGGCTACTATCTCGTTAACAAATATGATATATAGAAATAAAACTAGGGGCTAACCAATGCCAATAACAACATACGCAGAATTAAAAACGACACTCACAGATTTTCTTAATCGTGATGATCTTACTTCTGTGTCTAGCACATTTATAACTTTGGCAGAGACTGATCTAAATCGCAAATTACGTCACTGGAAAATGGAAGCCAGATCCACTGCTGAGATTGACACGAAGTACAGTGCAATCCCAGCCGACATGTTAGAGCCTATTCGCTTTCATGTTACGAGTGGAAATACAAATCCGCTAGAATTAATATCTCAGGCAGAACTATTAGACAGGCAACAGAGAGGTGGTAACGTATCAGGCCATCCAAGATACTACGCTTTGACTGCTGGCGAACTACAAGTACACCCTGCGCCAGATGGCGTATACAATGCAGAATTATATTATTATCAGAAAATTCCAGCATTATCTGACAGTAATACAACTAATTGGCTTCTGGGCGAATATCCAGATGCTTATTTGTATGGAGCTTTGGTACACTCAGCCCCATATTTAAAAGAAGACGCTCGAATTACGACTTGGGCGGCTTTGTATCAAAGCGCTGTTGACGCAATTAATGCAGTCAGCGATCAAACTAAATACGGCGGCTCTGGTCGTCGAATGAAAATAAGGGCATATTAAAATGAGTTTTTCAAACGATTTCGAAACAAGAGTATTAAACTACGTGTTTACTGCATCATCAGTGACACGTCCTACTGCGTGGCACATTGCATTATACACAGCCGCACCAAGTGATACTGGTGGTGGTACTGAAGTATCTGGTGGAGCATACGCTCGTCAGTCAGTTGCATTCACAGTATCTGGCAACACTGCATCAAATACTGCATCTGTTGAATATCCTACAGCTACTGCATCATATGGAACAGTTACCCACGTAGGCGTATTTGATGCGGCATCTGGTGGCAACTTAATCGCATACGCGGCTCTAACAACAAGTAAAGCAATTGATACTGGTGACGTATTTAGATTACCAGCAGGCGATCTTGATATTACGTTAGATTAATAAATGGCTGAATATCGTGGTGGATTTGGACAAAGTACATACGGCTCATATAATTTTGGGCTAGATGGATTTGTCACTGATGGAGCTGGTGCAGTTGTAGCTGTATCGGCTACAGCCTCTTCTGCTATACGTGCTAGGCTAAGTGGCTCAATTGTAATTACAGCGTCTGGCACGACTGCATCTGCTGGGCGTGATAGGAATGCAAGTGCAACGTCGTCTAGCTCACTGTCTGGCGGAGCTACATTTGTATTTGATGTTGTTGGCTCGTCAACTATTGCGACAACGTCAAGCGCCACAGCCACGTCAAATAGAGTGCAAAGCACTGGATCGACAATAGCCGCATCCGCAACAAACACGTCAGGCATGGAGCGTGTGCGTGAAGTTGCGTCAAACAATGTTGTGGGCGTATCGAGTACGGCGTCCAGTGGGTCGGATGTTAATCAGTCTGGCGCAACAATAACTACAACCTCATCTGTCACTGCGACGTGTAATAAAGTTATGTCATTCTCTGGGTCAACATCTGCATCCACGACGACGACATGCAACGCAATTGAGAAGTGGGAAATAATACCAAAAGTAACAGAGATATGGACAGCCGCATGATCTTGCAATTTAAGGATTTTTGTGGCAGTATGCAATCAGCGCCTACTGCGTCTTTCTCTTACATTGATGAACGATATTAGGCCGCAAGGCCAAACATAGGAGTTAATTATGGCAGATACTACAACAACCACATATGGTTTAGTAAAACCAGAAGTCGGCGCATCCGAGGATACTTGGGGTACAAAAATAAATACCAACTTAGATAACGTCGATAATCTGCTAGATGGTACGACGCCTGTCACTGGTATTGATATTAACTCTGGATCAATTGATGGAACGCCAATTGGTGCAAACTCTGCGTCTACAGGCGCATTTAC
>FZLS01000051.1 GCA_900197625.1 Rhodobacteraceae bacterium Water-Bin34
CTGATATGAGATTTATGAATGGCACTGCTGTTCATATGTTAATAAACAAAGACGGCAACGTTGGTATTGGTGACACTGCCCCAGCGCATAAATTAACAGTAGCTTCGGCAAATAACACGACTGCTGTAGGTATTGATATTGGTAGTCATGCACACTATAATTTTGAAGCTAATTCAACAAGCGGTTATTCAACTACGTTTAATATGGACAATAGTGGTCTTGAGATTGGTCATGATAGTTCATCAAGAAGTTTAGCTCTTCAAACTGATGGAACAGACAGACTTACAATTGGGGGTAGTGGAAATACTACTGTTCATGGTAACTTAGAAGTTCAAGGTGCAGATGTAACCGTTACTGCAAATATCATGCATGCTGGTGATACAAACACATATTATGGATTCCATGGAAATGATTTATGGAGAGTTGTAACAGGTGGCGTAGAAAGAATTGAAGCAGGCAATACCGGCATAAGAGTAAATGATAGCGGTGTTGATATGGACTTTACTATTGAGTCAAACAATGACGCTAATATGTTTTACCTCGATGGAGGCAACGATAGAATTGGTATCGGAACTGCTTCGCCAACAGAAAAACTTCACGTTGTCGGAGATGTCTCTATAGGCACTGGAGGTACTGGAGGTACTGCATCATTAAAGTTTGTCAACGATAATGAAAGAAGTAGAATTACATCTAATTATGATGCTGGCGGTGGCGGTAGACTTGGATTCTGGACTGATACAACCGGAGGAACTCTACTTCAGAGACTGACAATCAAGAATTCAGGCAAAGTTGGTATCGGAACAATAAACCCAACAAGCACTTTAGAAATACATAGTTCAGCAGGTGCTATACCAGACACAACAAATTCTTCGTTACAATTACGAGATACATCTGCAGTCGCCGCTAATAATGGAGGTTCAATAGTATTCAGCGGTATCTACACTGGAACTTCCGGCCACATTGGCAGTGGTCCTTACATTAAAGCATATAAATTAAACGCTACTGATGGTGATTACTCTTATGGATTAAAGTTCGCAACAAGAGAAAATGGTGTTGGTTCACAAGTTATAGGATTAACAATAACTCCAGACCAAAATGTTGGTATCGGCACAGATTCTCCTGATAGCAAACTAACGGTTAATACTACAACTACTGGAGATGGAATAGAACTACAATCAAGTGAAGTTTCTATAGCAAAATTGTCACGACATGTTGTTAGTAGCACTGTTGTTGCTTCCCTTGATGGTGTAGCTGGTAGGCCAATTCATGTCGGAGGAGCTGTAAATGAAGACGTAATCTTGGCAAATGCTGGCGGCAAGGTTGGTATTGGAGCGGCCGATCCAAAAGCTCAGTTACAAGTAAAGCAGCTTGGTATTAACGTAAATCAATCAAGTGTTAGTTCTACTTCTCAGTATACATGTGATTCTATGTCTGCTTCAGATTTCCGAAGTGCGAGATATACTGTTCAGGTTACTAACACAACTGATAGCACATATCAAATAACAGAAATACTTTTAATACATGATGGTACAACTCCATCTATAACTGAATACGGCACGATATATACGGGTAGTGCTGCGGAAGCCTCTTTTGATGCTGATATTACTTCTGGAAATGTAAGACTTCTTGCGACACCGGCCTCTGCAGATAATATGCAATTTAAGGTTGTTAGACATTCCATCTTAGTTTAGTAAATGTATAAATAGAAGTATAAAACATATATTAACTAGCTAAACGGTGGAGAGTGAAACCCTATGGCAACAGATCATAATTTTAGAGTAAAGAACGGCCTAGAAGTAGGCGGTGTTCTTATAGTCAATTCGAGTGGACAACTTCAAGCAACTACAATATCCGGCGCTATATCGGCGACATCTATCGGCGTTACAAACATTGTTACTAACAAAGTAGTCAAATTTAATGGGTCAATATTAGACGATTCAAACATTACGGACACAGGTTCACTAATCACCCTTGGTTCTAATACTGCAGTAACAGGTAAAATACAACTAAATGATGGTGCTGATATCCAATGGGCGGGTGGATATGGATCTAATAAACCTTTAATTGCAGCTAATGCTAATGTCTTAAATTTTTATACGCACGGAGCTAGTGGTGGTGTAGAGTTTGCGTTAACTGGAAGTGCAGTAGACTTTAAAAATAATCCCGCTACTAACGTAGGAACTATCTCTAGTGGTGCAATTACAGCTACAAGCTTAACTATTGATAGTCGTTTAATAATAGACGGCAGTAAAATATACGATAATTCTACTAATGGAAATAGTAAAGGATTTAGAATAGGCGGTGGCGGTCTTGTTCCCTTAAATGGTTCAGGTACAGACACAACTAATCTAGTTGATATTGGTGCAAGTTCTGTCAAATTTAAAGATTTATATCTTAGCGGTACTATCTCTAGTGGTGCTATTACAAGTAGCGGAAACATAGGAGCTGCTTCAGGGCACGTTAGCGGCAAGTTTGCTGTTAAATCTTCAAGCGTTCATGGGTCTTACGATTTATACAACAACGGAACTACATATCTTAATGGATCGACCATTGTTGATGACACCCTTAATCTCACAGGAGGAAATGCTAAATTACAGATTGGATCTGTAGACGTAATCGACACAAACAGAGTACTAAAAAACATAACCCGCGCCGACTTTGCAAATTTCACTGCTGCAGGCACGTCAACTACGTCTCCAAGCGTACTTCGCTACGCCAATATTGGGGCAAACCCAGAAGGCTCGCACATGAGCCATCCGTATTTATTTAACGATCTAGCTAACTTTGAAGCTAGGGGCGGCACGGTTACGGTAAGCGGATTGAGCGGCGGCGCCACGACGACGGAGTGTTTTAGGGCGAACGGTCGATTCGCAAGCTGGAGTAATAGTAACTATAGCGGCTCCACGATGACTATTACGCTGACCAGCTTACCGCATACATTGTCTTACGGCGGTTATATCGGCATCGCTTTTGGTAACACGACTTGGTGCCCATCTTCATGCAAGATTGAAGTATCAACAGACGGCGGCTCAACGTGGACCACAAGACTGAATAGTGCTTCCGCCAAAGAAATGTACTTCACCACGACAGGTACTGGTGGTACAGGGGCTAACGCTATCCGCTTTACGATTGGTCAAGCAGCAAACTCCTCGTCAATCCGTCTTACCAACATCTGGGCATATAACTATAACTCCAACGGAATGGAAGACTACTTCCTATCGAAAGCAGGAGGTACGCTTTATGGCACTCTCAATATGGGAGCAAATGCTATTACGAGTACGGGGTCTATTACAGCTTCGTCGTACTCCGGATCCCTTGCGTCCTCTGTCACGGCAACAACCCAGTCGGCTTCAGATAACAGCACTAAAGTAGCGACCACTGCCTATGTAAGCACTGCGATAGATAACATCGTAGATGCAGCGCCCGGTAGCTTAGATACGCTGAATGAACTCGCGGCAGCACTGGGTGACGACGCTAACTTTAGTACTACAGTAACAAACAGTATTGCAACTAAGTTGCCATTAGCGGGTGGAACGCTTACAGGAGCTTTAAATGCTGGCGGTGGTATTAATGGTTTAACTCTTTCTAATGGCATATCAGGTAATAACTTTAATATTACTGGTGTAAATCAATTAACTATAAACGATCCCGGAGAAGGTATAGTATTTGGCGGTGGCAGTACTACCATGTCTCTTGCGATTGTTGATGATGCAACAGATAGGATATTACGATACTCGGGTACTGGTGCAGTTTTTGATGTTCAAGGAAACATAACACTTACAGGAACAGTAACAGCCACGGGTGGTAACTCTACAAACTGGAATACTGCATACGGTTGGGGTAACCATGCAAGTGCTGGTTATTTAACATCATCTTCAACACAAAGTAAATATCTAAGAAGTGATGCTGCTGATTCAGGTGGAACAACTACTGGTAGTTCATTAAATATTCCGTATTTAAAAACTAATATGCTTTTAGTTGGTGCTACAAATTTTGCTGATACAATAAATGGTGCACCTTGGTATGGTTTAGGAAAAAGTACATTAGTTGGTTATCACAGTAACAATGCAACAATGTCTCAGTTAGCAAACTATTGGGGATTAAGACTGCAAACCCAAGGGGCTAGAATAGATATGACTCCCACGGGATATGCAGCAAATATTTTGTTTGGTGCTGGTACTGATGTTTCTGGTACTACATGGGCAAGAATTAATAGTACAGGATTATATCAAGGTCTAACTAATCTTGTCTGGCACGCTGGCAACGACGGCTCTGGATCTGGCTTAGATGCTGATCTATTAGATGGACAACATGCATCAGCATTTGCTCCAGTAGGTGGAAGTACATCGTTCAGACCAGTTACTGCAGGATTATACGGAACAACTCACGGTTCTTCAACACTACCTATATGGCAATACAATGCAAGTAATCCTGGTTATGGTATTGCATATACCGAATCAAGTCCTGATGTTTTAAGATTTGATGTTTCAAATAATTTAATGAGTGGAACAGCTGATCTTGAATTAAGACCAAATGAATTAAAAGTAAATGGTAATACAGTATATCACGTAGGTAACGATGGCTCAGGTACAGGTCTTGATGCTGATTTACTTGATGGACAACATGGTTCGTATTACTATAGTTCTGCTAACCCACCGCCTACTTATTCTAAGTATCTAAGAAGTGATCAAGATGATACAGTAACTGCGGGAGTTACCTATACTTTCCCAGCAAGTGACTCTCCAGCTCTAATATCTACTAGAGGAAATGGAGGAGCGTCCTTATATGTAGGTGGGTGGTCAGGCGGAACAAACTCAAATAATATTCACAGAATTAGCTCTTCTTCTAACTTACACATTGATTCTGCGGCAAATGGTAATTTATACCTAAACTATTATAGAGGCGGAACAACTTATATCGGTGGAGCTAATGTAGCCTGGCACGCTGGTAATGATGGCTCTGGTTCAGGACTAGATGCTGATTTACTTGATGGACAACATGGGTCGTACTATTACCCTGCAAGTAACCCTAACGGATATACTAACGATCAAACAGCTGCTGAGATACTTACAGCAATTAAGACAGTTGATGGCGCAGGTTCTGGCTTAGATGCAGATACTATAGACGGCTTTAGTAGAGTTAATCATTTTGGAGTAGGAGAAAAGATTGACATCTCTGTTGGAGGAGATGCGGCTACTTACTATCCAGTTGTAATAAGTGGCGGCGGTGGTTCAGAAGTTTCTAATTTTCAGATTTACAGAGCCTATGCTGAAACTGCTCCGTCAGCTTGGGGTAGTTCTACTCACATGGGCGGACTATCATTTAAATATAGTATTGTTGGTTCTTCTGGTTGGGGTGGATATCCCACAGCAATTCGAGTGCAAGAGTTTGGAGAAATCTATAGAAGAATTTTAGGTGGTATTGCGTTTACAGCTCATACGATGAAACATGTTGTATGGCTTAGAGGTGGAACTGCAACTTATCACATATATTCTGATTCAGACATTTCTGTTCAGGTAAATGACAGTACATCAGCCTCAAACTATGTATCTGCTTCACCACACAAATGGTATTCATACGACCATTCAAACGCTGCTTATGATGTTACAGTATCTGAAAGAACATCAGCAGAAGCTAATACCGGCGTTGCTAATGAAGTATATGTTAATATGCCGGTATCATATAATAGTGCTGGAACACCTTCTGTATATGGAATAGCTACAAGCGCGTATAATCATAAATTCTGGAATAGCTCTAACGATGGTTCAGGCTCTGGCTTAGACGCAGATTTACTTGATGGTATTAATAGTGGTTCGTTTGTAAGAAGCGATATTACGAATTCTATTAATCTAACTATTACTGGCGTTATGCAAGCTAATAACGGATATAAAGTTGGGTCAACTACTAGAATTAACAGTGTAGGAGACATGATAGGTACATCTTATTATATTGGTAGCACTAATATCATAGATACTTCTGCCAACCTGACCAATATTGGAACTATAGGGTCAACGCACTTTAGTACATCCGCAAATGTAAATAGTTCAGGAGCTGGTGGGGCAAACATTCCAAATGGAAAGCGGCTTGGGTTTGACCAAACAGGTGTTCGCTCTTGGACGGTGTATGCCGCCGGTGGAAACTTATTGTTTGCATCAGGTGATGGTAATGGCGCAATTCAAGCTAATGCGGTTACTGCAGCTACAGCTGACTTTTCTGGCGCGGTACAGTTTCAAGGAACTGCTGCTATTGAAGGTGGTACTGCTGGGTCAGGATATGGTGTCTTTAAAGGCTATTCCCCCAACGATAATCATTTTATTTCTGTTCGTGGTATTGTAGCTACTGGCCAATCAACTCCTAACCTTACTGGCGGTCACCAGACTACTTTTGTCGAACACGCAGAAAACAATGATACTACTGGGTGGTATTGGAAAAGTCGACAGACAGGAACTTATCAAGAGATTGGAAGATTAACAAGGACTGGAGGTTTTAAACGAGCTGGAAATCAGGTTTGGGATGCTGGAAATGACGGCTCTGGTTCAGGTCTAGATGCAGATTTATTAGATGGACAACATGCATCAGCATTCTTAACAGCAGAAACATTATCTTCTACAAATACAGTTACGGTTACAGGTACTAAATATTTCAAACCTGCGGGAAGCGCAACTTCACCTCTAGGTGGCGGTGGCGGTGCTTCTTTACAAGCATATGCGCTTAATAATGGTACTGCAGCATATATGGCTTTCCATAGAAGTTCACAATACGCAATTAACTGGGGTTTAGATACTTCTAATACGATGGTTCTTGGAGGTTGGTCTTCAAGTACTACCGTACCTAGAATGAGTATTGGAACAAACGGGTTGATGGTTACAGCAGGCCAAGGAAACTTATGGGGAGCAAGCAACGACGGGTCTGGTTCTGGTCTAGATGCTGATACGTTAGACGGTACTCACCTTGCTTCTATATATTCAAACTCAGGAGTTGCTAATACTAGTGTAAATAAAGTATATGAAAACGCTAGCATTACTTATGGAGCTAGTTATTTACAATGGATGGATAATAGTGGAACTGGTGGAACGGGATTAAACGGTGCAGCACCAGGAAATCCATTTAGTGATTGGCATCACCATTTAGTAATGAACCATGCAAACTCTGGTGGATATTATGTTGATATAGCTGCTTCTTTCCACAGCCAAAGAATACATTTCAGAAGAAATCAAAATGGATCCCTTAGCAGTTGGACTGAGTTTTGGCATACAGGTAACGACGGTTCAGGTTCTGGTTTAGATGCAGATTTACTTGATGGATATAACGCAGAAGAAGGTGCAGTAAATAATAGTATTGTAAAAAGAGACGGTACTGCTTCTATTAAAGCTCATGGCTTATCGTTGATGAGAGCAACGACAGCGACAACTGGAATCAGTTGGTATAACGAAGCATATTATAACTGGCAAGACTACATGGCAGCAGCAGGTGCAACAAGTTGTGGACCAAATGGAAACTTAACCGCACCTACTGGATTGGCTGGTGTTACATCTTGGGCGTTGCGTTCAAGAATGGAAGGTGTATCTACTTATGGGTGGAACTGGGAAACAGGAGGCGGCGCAGGTGGTGGAGCAACTGCAACATCAAAAATGTCACTAAACGCTACTTCAGGTAATTTAGCCCTTGTTGGTACTGTGTCAGCTTCAGGTTTTTATGATCAAAACAGTAGTGGCTTTTATGTAGACCCTGCTAGTTCAACAAATCTTCAAAGTGTTACATCAACCCCAGCATTAAAAGTAACGCAAACAAACGGAGGGGGAAATAATATTGGCTCTCTTTTCCAGAATTCGACAGGAAACTTTGCATGGGGTTGTATTGCGGAGTATAGAGTCAATGGAACAACTGGTACTGATAAACCTTCGATTATATTTTCTCATGTTAATAATACTGAAACATATACAGTAGGGTTTGGTTATACTGATAGCAATTTTAGAATTAAGAAAGATCACGGCCATAGAAATGGCGGTTGGGGAACTTCCCTAATGACAATGGATAGGTCAGGTAATGTCACATTTGCTGGTAACGTTACTGCTTATTCCGATGAAAGATTAAAGACTGAAATAAAAACAATTGAAAATCCACTTGATACAATTAGTAAATTAAGAGGTGTTACATTTAAATGGAAAGAGTCTGGTGATGATAGCATGGGTGTTATAGCGCAGGAAGTAGAAGCTATAGCAGAAACTAAGTGCCTCGTATCAGAAACTCCTGAAGACGGGAATGGAGATATTAATCCTAAAAATGTAGCTTATGGTAACATGGTAGGATTACTTATAGAAGGCATGAAAGAACAACAAACAGTTATAAATAGATTGGTACAGGATATCAAAGATCTAAAAGCGCAGATTAAATAGGAGTTTATGTGGCTAAATCCAAAGGTAGACTATTAGCAGAACTACTAGCTAGTGACGGTAAAGTAAAAGAAAGCAAAAGTGCACTAGATATCTCTGGCGGTAAACTAGCACCTTCAGATATTCCAGTACTTCCTAATAGTAAATTAGAAAATAGTAGCATTTCGATTGCAGGACACAATACTGCACTCGGAGGTTCTGTCACTCTTAACACCGGCGATATTGATGAGCACACAAATTACAAATATTATACTGAAGCGAGAGTAAGATCCGCTATTAGTGCTTCTGGTGATTTATCATATAATTCAACAACTGGTGTTATATCGTTTAGTGCTAGCGCATCTCCTGTTATAAGTGTTAATAGCGAAACTGGTTCAGTTGTACTCGATACGGGTGACATAGCTGAAAACGGAAATCTTTATCATACGACTGCAAGAGCAAGAGCGTCAATAAGTGCTACAGGCTCTCTATCATATAATTCTACGACCGGTGTTATGTCGTTCACAATGCCAGCGCAGAATACTTCTAATATTACAGAAGGTACTAATCTTTATCATACAACTGCAAGAGCAAGAGCTGCGATAAGTGTATCAGGTAATGCATTAAGTTATAATTCATCCACAGGTGTTATTACATCTAACTTTGAGGAATCGCCAACATTTACTGGCACATTAACAACTAGAAATATCACAATGGATATTCCTGATGATGGTGGTGCACCGGCAATGTCCGCGACTCTTATGATTAAGGGTTTTGAAGGAAGAGGCGCAGGAATAAAAATCAGAGATTCTGTAAATAGTGCGAGTAGTGCAAATAACAGAGAATGGTTTATAGGTTCTGGATATGGCCAATCAGGATTTAATATTGGATATGCATCTGATGGTTCACAATCTTCTTATACTGCACAAAATAAATTTTCTATAAGCACTGCCGGTCATTCTTCGTTTGCAGGAAACATAACAGCTACAGGAAATATATCAGCTCCAATATATTATGATTCAGATAATTCTGCATATTACATAGATCCATTAAGTGGTTCAGTACTTAATAATTTAGATATGCGAGGAACTGGTACTAAGCTTCCCGCGCATGCCTATTCAAACACGCACGATGGAACTAATGTATGGTGGCACGTTGGAACTGCTGCAGGAAGCACGAACAAAGTTCTCAATTTAAGAGTTTATAAAAGCGATAACACTAATTATACAACACACAAATTTACAACAACCGGTATCGAAGTAGCCGAAGCTTTAAAAATAGGCACGACTACTGTTATAGACTCTTCTCGTAATATTACGGCTAACACTCGACTTACCTTTGATTATAATGATCATTACCTTGAAGCTGGAACTGGAACTGTAACATTTAAATCTGATTCTAATGCTTCACTTATTACACTAGGACAAGCTTCTACCTTTAATGGAACCATAAGAGTTAATAGCAATGTAAGTGGCATCGGCGATATAGATTTTGGAAAAGCTATTACTGGCCATAACAGTTCATCTCCTGCAAGAATTACAGCAAGTAGTACTGGGCAATTATATATAGATTCTACAAATGGTCAGCACATATTTCTTGGTTGGTATAACGGCTCAGGCTATGATATATTATCTGAGATGAATGCGAGGTTTGCTTCATATAAAGATAGAAATGATACTGCATACTACATGAATCCAGCTGGTTCATCACTAATAAGAAATTTAGAGATTAAAGGTACTACAAGTGACTCTTCAGCTGACGCATTACATATAAGAAACTCAGGTGGAGCGACACAATCATATTTTAGAAATGACGGAACAGTTGTTATTGGTGGAAGTCAATACCTTTATGTCACTGCTGGCGGGGGTGCTTACTTTAGTAACTCAATAAAAGCACGAGGTGGGATATTAAACGATCAAGGTGATCTATTATTAAATGATACAGTTCAAGTTGCTGGTCCTTTAGTAATACAAGGTAATGGAAGCGCAGATAGAATGCTTGCCTTTACATTAGATGGTAGAGGTTCTGCATTTACTGGTAGTAATAATGCTTTCATATTTAATGGTCAAGGTTCATCAGGAGATTATTTAGCCGGCGCTTTATACTTCCAGTCAAGATCAAACTCTGTAAATAGAGAAATCGGATTTATAACTGGTACAACTCCTGCAAAAAGATTAGTTGTTAATAATTCTGGTATTACAGTTACTGGTACAATTACTGGTGACTTAACAGGTTCTGTGACTGGTACAGCAACGCAAGCTTCTAATCTTAATAATCATAATACTGGCAATTTATCAGAGGGATCTAATCTCTACTACACAGATGCAAGAGTTGGAACATATCTTTCAAATAATGGATATGCTACACAATCAACAATTGTTGCGGCTATTACAGATTCTGCACCAAGCACATTAGATACACTAAACGAACTGGCCGCTGCACTTGGAGATGATGCAAGTTTCTCAACAACAGTTACAAATAGTATTGCGACAAAAGCTCCAATAGCAAATCCATCATTAACCGGTAATACAAGTATTGCTGGTAATTTAATGATGACCAGTAGCACATCTCATATCGAGTTAGGTTCTTATTTAAAATTATATGCAGCTACAGCAAGTAATACTGGTACAATCGCAATAAATGCCAATTACGGCGGAGCACAAACTGATAGTTGGACTGCAGATTACTCTGGAGATTCAAATGCTGGTATGTGGTTATTACGTCAGAGCTCTGGTGGTTCTGGTACAATGCAAGTCTATCAGAAGAAGCACGGAACATCTAGTGGATCTCATGCAAGAAGTACATTTACAAAAACCGCAGAATTTAATATTGATGGATATTTTTACGGAAGAAATTTAAGATCAGAAAGATATTATTCTTCAGACAATACATCGTATTATACTGACCCATCTGAAACATCAGTAATTAATAAGTTATTAGTAAATGGTGCTAATAATAATAGTGGTACAGCAGACTTTGCTGTTAATGCTGGTGGATCACATTCACAACTTTCACTGCACGGAGGTCAAATCCAAGCTGGCGGAACCGATATGAATTGGAACTCCAAGCTTGCGTATGATGGAAATACAAAACTTGGTGGTTGGGATAATAACATTTACTTATTTACATCAGGCGGAGGTAGTGCAACAGCTAAAAACATTTACTTCCAGCCTCAAGCTGACGGGGGATCTGCAACTACAAGATTAACTATTCATGGAGACAATGGTGCAGTAATTGCAGATACTCAAATGAGAGCTCCTATTTTTTATGATAGTAACAACACTGTTTACTATACAAATCCTGCAGGACAGTCTTTTTTAAGTACTGCATCTATTGGCACAACCTCTGCAACAAGTGGTGGTTATTCATTGAGAACTGGTTCTATTCAAATGCATGGGGCAGGATCTCTTGACTATATAAGTCAATTGCACTTTAATGATAACGTAAGATTTTTGCAAGAAGGCAATAATAGTTATCTAAGATATAAGGCTGGGCACTCAACAACTGGTGGTATTAAATACTATAATGGAAGTAATGCTCTACAAGGTTATGTTTATTTTGATACGTCTGGGTTTGGTTTATTATCTTCAGATGGCTCTTGGGCAGTTAGAACCTGGAATAGCGGAACACAAATATATCACGGAACTAGATCACCAGTCTATTATGATTCTGACGATACTGCATATTACGTAGATCCAAACCATACAACTACTAGCGCAAAGTTTGCGGGTAATGTAGAACATAAAGGTCTTACAATGACATCTGGTAGTGATGTTGACCAGTTATATACAGTAACTGTCTCAGCTCAATTAACTACTTCATGGCAAGATACTGGAATAAACGGTAGTGATTTATCAACTGGAACTTATATAGTACAGATATACGTTGATAGTGATGTTCCTAGATATCATTATCAAGAATTTTATTCGGGTGTTATGAGTTGGTACAATGGCGGCACTAACAGTAACGAGGTTGATGAAATTACTTTACATAGAGCGGGTCATGCCCCAAATGCTGGAAATGTATTCTTAAGAACACTAAGACATCCAAGTGGCGGAGACAATTTAATGCTACAGCTAAGAGCAACGCACAATTCAACTAGTGCTAGTAATTATATATTTAAATTTAGGAGAATGATATAAGTGATTTTACTTATAAATAGTAATATGAAATATACAAATAGAGGAATAAGAAATGGCGTTTAGGACCGGTGACGGACTCGAAGTTAATGGCATATTAGTAGTTGATCCTGGTGGGAACATTCAAAGCGTTCCATCTGTTGCTATAAACCAAGCCAAATCTGCTATGGACGCTACTAACCTCAAGCTTGAGGTGAATGGTAATGCTTCCATTAGAGGCGCAAATGCACTTTACTTTGGCGTTACGACAAATAACTATAACAGTTGGAAAGGTAAGATTTGGAACAACAATACCTCTACGATGTATGTTAATGCACAAGAGTTTAATGTAAACAACGCCGGCTATGGGTCACTCACATTCTTAAAAGCTAATGCAAGTGGTATTGATGGCACGACATTTAGAGACCTTGATAGTACTTCATATTATTTAAATCCCGCTAGTAACTCAGTATTAAGTACAGTGGATATTCAAAGGCTTGATGTTAACAACTCAGGGTTTATTTCATTCTATGGTAACGGTTCAGAAGATCACTCAATAGGTTCATACCTCGATGACGATATTAGAATTAACTCTTACGGTGCAATGTATATCAGTCTCGATTCTAATGGTAATAATGATTCTGCAGCAGACTTTAAAATTGTAAAACACGCTGGTGGAAGTAACGCTTGGGCCGCGACTGACGAATTATTTAAAGTTGATGGAGAAACTAGTGCAGTTACAATAGGTAATTCACAAGTCGACGCTACAATTAATGCACTAGCATCAATGGTTCTTAACATTGATTCTGATAATAATAGTACTGGAGAAAATTTCTTTGTTAAACACAACGCCAATACTTCTGGCGGAGGAAGTACTCTATTTACAGTTTCTGCTGCTGGTAACGCTGAAGCTACAACGTCATTAAGAGCTCCACTTTTCTATGATAGTGATAATACTACTTATTACCTAAATCCAGGTGTGGGTACTACAGCATTACATACAAATGGTGCTTGGAGACAGACTTCTACAAACTGGACCGGAGAAGTACCGGGAAAAATGCAGTATCATGCTAATCATTGGTATATACAAGCTAATGGTTATGTTCATTTTAGAAATGCTTCGGGCACGAATACGTTCTATGTTGACGGGAATGGAGCAGGTTATATAAGTACGCGTTTAATAGCTGCTAGTGATATGAGAGCTCCAGTTTTTTATGATCAAAATAATACTAATTATTATTTAGATGCAAGTTCTACAGGAACCTCTCTAACTGTTGCAGGTAACGCAATCATTCCAGGTTATGCAAGTATTGCTGGTGTTGAGTTAAGTTCGGGTGATCATACAAGCTTTAACAATATCACTAATGATGGTTGGGTTACAATTTGTGATTTTGCCGGATCGCGTAAAGCTGATATTATAGAAATATACGAAAATGAAAGTAGTAGGCATAATTATGTAAAACTTGAAGTATCTTGGTCTTATGGTCAGGGTTCAATAAATGTTATCAATGGTGTAAGGCATGGTAATCATACTATGTTGAAAGTTCGTATGTTATACAATTCAGCTGATAGAACTTACGGAACTGGTAAACTTCAGGTTTATATGTACAATTGGTCTACTTCAATGACGCTTAAGCTGAAGCAACTTGGTTTTGGTAGACAGGGGTGGGGTAGAGCAACACTAAAAACTTCGGCTGAAAATGGAACACCAAGTGGTTATACCGAACATGAAGATTCAGTAATGAATATTATTGAAGATGCAAATGGAGCATTTGGATCTACCGGTAGAGTTACAGCCGGCGGAGGAATAGACGTTTATAATGGTAAGCCGATCAGATTCCATACAGATGCAGGAGATGGAACTACCACAGAAAGAGGACAAATCGATGCCGTAGAAGGTGGCCATTTAAGAATTGCAACATCAGGCGGAGAAAACATTGTATTCCAGGACGGAGGAGTTGGTGGTACAACTAACTTAACAATACTTGGTACTGGTGAAATGGTCAAAGAGGCCACAGAAAGATTCACAATTAAATCTCATACAAACAGCTGGGATGGCGGAATGAGATTTTATGCATCAAACAATAGTACTATTTTCCAAATGCATCCAGACACTAATGGCCAGATGTACGTTGATAGAGAATGGAGGTTTCAAGATTCACAGATCAACTATGGCCCAATAAGAAGGGGTAGTCATCATAAGGGACATTTAGAAGGTTCTTATAATAACATTGGAGGTAACGGTAGTAAATCAAACCCAATTTATACAATTGGTTCAAGTTATAATCCAAACGATGCTTCATTGGGTAATATGTATGGTATTGGATTTACAGACGCAAGTGCCTCGTTTATAACTGGTGGATTGCAGACTGGCAGTTGGGGAATGTATGTTGCAGCTGCCGGCGCTGCAAGAGTTTGGTTAGAAGGAAATAGTGGTAGGGTTGCTGCTATTGGTGACATGAGAGCTCCTACCTACTATGATATTGATAATACTTCTTATTATACGAATCCTGGTGATACAACTCAGTCAGCTAAATTTAGACAACACGTATCTATTGGTGATGGTAATAATTTAACAAATGATGGTGGTTGGGGTGCAAGATTAAATCTAAGTGATAGTGTTCATTCTAAAATAGAAATTAGTCAAGATGCTAATTCAATAAAATCTGAGTGGAATGTTCATACAGGACACGATAAAGCTTATTTTGGTACTTCTACAAATCACCACCTTGAATTACGAACAAGTGGTACTACAAGATTTAAATTAGATAAAGATGGTGGCACAACTAATACCGGCAATTTAGTCGTTACTGGTGATGTACAGTCAGATAGATATGACGATCAAGGTGGCACTTTCCTATTTAAAAAGGGTTCGGGATCTGGAAGAACGCGACATTTAAATTTAGCAGATACTACTACTGACCCTGCAAGTGTATCAGATTCTAATAATCCTACAGGAATATCTTGGGGTCAAAGAAGCGATAACAACGGTTATTATATGCTGGGTCTAAAAGGTTCGTATTCAAATGGATTGAGCACACACTCTAGGCTGGCTGTTGGATGGCATACTGGTGTAGAAATTGGTGGTAGTCCTACTTATGGTGGTACAAGATTTTTTTCTGACTCACCATACGTAAGTACTAATGAAATTATGTCTGTTGGTAAAGGCGACTCTCACGTTCGTGTTATCAATAACTTATATGCTAAAGCTTTTTATGATATTGACAGTAGTTCATATTATTTAAATCCTGCCAGCACTTCATTCCTTGATTCAATTAGTGTAAAGGTTGGGGCTGAAAACACAGGGGCTGCTAACTCCAGTCTTGTAGGTCTTATCATGAGATACGGTGGCAGCGCTTATAACAATAATACTTGGGCTCATAAATTCCATAAGCACGATCACGGTGGTGGCGTTCCCCTATATCTATCTGAAACTGTTGGTGCAGGAGCTTGGTCTGGATTGCAGAGATGGGGTAGTTACTCTGGTGATAATTATAAAAATGCGTTTTTCTCTGCTTTAAAAGTAGTAGGTAGTGTTGACGCAGATGCATTTTATGATAGAAACGATACTCAGTATATGATGGATCTATCAACCAATAATAATTCCCTTGTTATGAGAGGTACTATTCATGTAGGACCTGAAGGTAACTTAGGATTAGGGCATTTAACACATCCTAAAAGAGTAATTCCTGGAGCAGCTGCAGCATGGGGCGCAAGTGGTACTACTACTGGTCAAGTTGTTATTGATTTACCAGGCACATTGTCTAACTATGATATGTTATACTTCGAAGTTGACGTATACGAATATAGTGCAAAAAATGCTACTAAGATTATTGTGGGTGGACATAACTGGAACTCAGGCGGTAATAGTGGCACAAGCAGTCAAATGTGGCACAATCTCGGTGTAAAAGTTATCGGTGACATGGACAAATCAATTTACTTTGGTTGGAGAAATAACGGCTCAGTAAATAAAAGAGTTATGGTTATTGGATCTCCTAGTTCTAGCTGGTCTTATGGAACAGTTCGTGTATCAAGTGTATCAGGAGCGGATGATTTTTATACTGGCGCTATTGATTATACTGGTGATTGGAATGTAACACAAAGTACAAGTTCAAGTTATTATACTAAAAGCCCTACAACAGATTTCAATAGTACTGGCACACAAACTCTAAAAACACACGGTAGAATGCAAGCTTATGGTTATCAGGGAAATGGTAATGTAGGTGGAACTGGAACCGCATCTTGGCATCCAAGTGGTATATATTCAAATGGAAATAACTGGTTATATGGCCAGATTGTCATGAATAATAACATTATTAGTGGCTGTAGAAGGATTGAGGTTGGAGCAGATAATTCTGAACAACATATTCTAAGAAGAAACAATGCTAATAACACAGAAATTAGACCTCATGCTGCTGGAGCTGCTGGTTTACTTGTCAGAAACGGAAGCGATCAATTTAGATTCCAATTATATGGCGATGGAAGTAACTATGGTTTCTTAGATGGAGTCTGGGGAAGTTGGGATTTACAAAAGACCACAAACGGTCATTTGTATATGAATGAAAACACGTCTTATTACTTAAATCCACCTACCAGTAGTTTATTAAATAATGTAACTATTGCTGGTCAACTTAATATGGCGGCTGGTAACTATGAAGGCTCTATCGTATTTGGTACTATAGACTCCTGGCACACTGGTATACGACAACACGACGATGCAGATGCTGAACTTCGTATTTGGGCCGCGAACTCAAACGGTAGAATACACATCGCTACAGGATATAATGGAGAACCTGCAAGTATTGCAAGACCTACTGATGGCTTTGTTGTTGATCATAATAACGTAGGAATAGGAAACTTTTCGTCTGTAGACCCAAGCGAAAAACTTCACGTACTTGGTAATGCAAGGTTTGATAATGGCACTAGTACAACCCTCGACGTTAAGTGTGATAACGGTGGTACTGCACTCGTCAGGGCTAGTGGAGATTCTCAAGGGACTGGAGCATTTGAAGTAACTCAAGACACAAATTATGGCGGTGGGATGTCATATAACGGAGATGGCAGTCCGACTTGGGCATCAGGAGAAACCGCTGATCATATAACTTTTTACAGAATGGCTGCAGGAAGTCGAACAGAGGTTTTTCATTACGCTTATGATTCAAATAATGTTTCGTTTAATGGTGAAATCACAGCGGCAGGGAACATCACTGCCTATTCTGATCGTAAACTCAAAGAAAATATTGAGCCTATCGAGAATGCTGTCAACAAAGTACAACAGCTAAATGGTGTCACTTTCAATCGTAACGATTTAGAGGATACGTCAAAACGCTACGCAGGATTAATCGCTCAAGATGTCGAACAAGTCCTCCCCGAAGCAGTCGAAGGCGAAGAGACATTGGCGGTTGACTATAACGCAACCATTGGCTTGTTAGTAGAAGCAATCAAAGAATTAAAATCGGAAGTTGACGATTTAAAAGAACAACTAAAGAATAAATAGTTATAAATAGATACAGAGGAATTACCCTCTTGCACAATTTATTAGGAGAATAAAATGGCAATTACATATACTTGGGAAGTTACTTCCCTAAAAACTAAGGCAGAAGGCGATAATGCTGATGCTGTAATCCAAACTTATTGGAAAAAAACTGGTACAGATGATGATGGAAACGTAGGATCCTTTAGTGGAGCTACTCCATTCACATCAGTGGATGCAGATCCGTTTGTACCATTTGCAGACTTAACTGAAGCTATGGTTCTTGGTTGGATTCAAGCCGTTGTTGTTGACGATTATGAAGTACACGTTAATGGTGTAATTCAAAAACAAATCGACGCTCTTGTATCACCAGTAGCAGAACCAGATCTTCCATGGGCAGGAGAATAAAATGGCAATTACATATAATATAGCGGATGCGTATACTGGTACAAGAACCACGTCTATGCCCGATCCGGATAACGAAGGCGAAACAATTGAAGAGACTGTAAATGTCACTGACGTCGAAGTAACATTTACTGATGATTCATACACACCTGATAAGGTTCATACTCGTATGGTTAATGTTTGTTTTAATTCAGAAGGCGCTTACGATGACACTGCTACACTAGCTAGAGTTGAAGAAGTTAT